>NZ_BKFU01000052.1:0-25968 GCF_008980265.1 Acinetobacter sp. TUM15064
TGATGATTTGATTGTTAGTATGCAACATGAGAAGTTACCCTTATTGATTGAGATTCGACACCTTTAATCAAAATCGGTAACTTCTTCTTTTTCAAGACCTATGTCAGATTAAGTCTGAACTAATACACTTGATGCTATTTTTTATTTCTGCTTATAGCTTTATTTACTATACATTCCCACTATATTCTTTCCACACATAAGTAATTCCATTACCCTTATAACGATAAAAACCAAGTGGCTCATGTACGCGTTCAATCAGTTGTAACCATGTCTTTTGAACAATACCTTGCCCATCATAGCAATGGGTGTATTTCGGCTCTGGAAAAATGCCTTGAAACTGATAATCAGAGCAGGTGAATTCCCATTGTTCTTTGAGCAACGGTAAATAATCAATTTCATCGCCTAGGATGTAAATGAATGCTTGTGCTGTTAGCTTATGATCAAGCCCTTTGACGATACGCCACTGAATATCAGAAAGTATACCGCTGAGCTGTTTAGCCCCATGTAGCCACTGGAAGTATTTCTTCAGTATCTTTATTGATTCCTTCTCTGCTTCTTCCTGTGTCTGGTAATGGGGTGGGTCAGTTTGCGTAATCAATGGTAACTCTAAGAAAATGCAATTGGCTTGGTCTTGTGTTTGCATAACGCGTCTGAAGACGGTTTTCTGTTCATTACGAAGTTTTTGCACTTGTGCTTCATATTTATTCGCTTGGAGCTTTGCTTTAGCGACATATAACTGACCACGAAAAAAATCAAAGTTATTTTCAAATATATAGTTTGGAATAGGCTGCGGAGAGGTTACCAAACCGATATTTTGCAGTGAAAATTGATGAAAGCCTTCTAAGTGAGGATGGGGTTCAAAACCTTCAAATAGATCAATGAAATGAGCAAATAGCGGTGCTTGCTGTAGGGCCCAAACAAATAGTGGATTCATAGCAGGGTATGGGCATGCTGCTGTGGGTTTAGCATAGACCTTAATTTTAGCCTGCTCTAACTGCTTGCTGAAATTTATCAGTCCGAGTGCGATTTGACTAAATAGAATATCCCCAAAAGCAGGCCGAACCATTGTGACGTTTGAAGTAAAACCACCAGTTCCACTTGGGTAAACATTCGGTGGTGTTTGAGTATGATTAACAAATAAAGGTTGTGCGTTTGGTACAAATACTTGGTTCATGTTGAAAATCTCTGTAATAGGGTTAAATAGATCAATAATGTTGAGTAAGGTTCGGACGACCCATCTGCCTACGTAGATGAGGTAAAATTCCCGTATTGAGAGTTTTGACGCGTTCTAAGCTGCTATGTAAGACGTACTGTTCAAACTTGGCAAAGTAGTGAATCACCTTTGCAATATTGTCGTATTTGGTTTGGTCATTACGGTTGATTACGCCCAAAGCATCGTATTTGTACTTCTTGCGATTTTTACTGGTATTGCAGTTAAAATAGCTATGCTTACCATCAATTTGCTTATCCCACATTTCACCAATCATCCGACCTAAGCTAATGTCTTCACGATGCTTGCTACCACAAAAAAAGAAAAAGCCATGAATATGCAACGCCTGATCTACGCCATGCTCAAGCTTCCACACGTAGCCTTTTAAGTGCAAAGATTTGCTGCGACGTAGTTTCTGTAAAATCGTATGAAAATGCGCTACGATTTCTTTATGGGTAAAATGTTTCTTATCTGCTGGTAGATAAAAGTCAACACGTACACCCAATAAACGCGAGTATGATTTGCGAACCATATCAACGTATTTCAGTGCATTCTTTTCACGCCTTCTCGCCATCTTTCGACGGTCATTCACCTGTTGGACAAATTTTGGATCTTTTAAGCCTTTAAAAATTCCTTGAATAATAGAATTACTGATCACAGCTACAGACTTTTTAAGACCTGTCGCCATTCCATTTGCATCTAGTACGTTGAGCTGATCATTTGGGTAATTAACCAAATCAAATAAAATATATGGATCACTTGGAATTACTTGATTGAACGTTGCTGTTACTAAACCAAACTCTTCACACTTCAACTGCATGGGTGTGTTTAACTTTTTTGTCGCTAATAAAAAACTTCGAATTAATTCCGATAGTTCGGGATAAATTAATTCCCAGTGATCTGGAACCAAGTCTTTTTGCTTAGACTGAATCCAACGATAAAGATAAGTTGCTCGTTGTTTTTTAATTTCATTGCATAAGAGAATAGCATTTACACATGCAACAATTTGCGGGTCTAACTGTTGTTTAAACAGCAGGTTATTTGTCAGTAAGTTTCGTAATTCAGTGCTATTATCTGCATTAGTTGAGTAAGCATTGTCTTGCTCAACGTTGATACCGACCTCATCAATTTGTTTCGATAATGCTTCTTCGGTCTCAACTTCAACCTCAGTTGATGACTCCAGCTCTTCTGGAGGAGTTACGGTTTGCATGGGCTCAAGTCTACACATGAACTCAAGGTCAGGTTTAAATTGATCCATTTCTCTAATCGTCATAGATATAGTTCCAATCTGTAAAAAAATACAAATTGCTGCCATCTAACCTATAGTATGTATTGAATCTGAATATGATCTATAAGATATTGAATTCATTAAGTTATGAGTACAAACTTAATGGTTTGTACTCATTGAACTGATATCGAATCTATTACTTATCTTATGTATAAATATATAGATCAGTAGATTATATAAATAACCATATTAATCATTTAGATATGTTAATAGTGTGTATATCTTAATCATATAAAAACCAACACTCTAAAATTAGAGGCAACAACGGTTAACAAGGGCACTTGAGATCAAGTCCCTATCTGACATATCGATAAATTCTGTTCTGCGTGAGTGAAAAGATAAGCACCTAATGCTTATGCTTTTTTCGAAATCAACCATTCATTGAGTTCGTGTTGTAGCCAGCCTACGGCTGAGACTCCTATCTTAATAGGAGTTGGGAATGTTGGATCGTATCGCCTCGATTTGGGGTTGAGTTTTTCGTAAATTGAACTACGTGATAATCCACATGTATCGATGACTTTTGGTAATCGAATAATTTTTATCGATTCATTTTCAAGATCATTACTCATGATCGAACTCCATAGACTATGTTGCTTTTGGTTCGACTGAATTGTGATTTATGGTGGATATATTTTTTAATGAAAAAATAATATATTTTAATACTTTGAAAAATATATAAAAATTTGGTGTGACGTGGATAAAGACTATTGCTCGGTACGTTTTATGAGAATGTTGAAAACGATAAATATTATTCATCAAATTCAGACATCACGGGAGTTTTCTGATTTTTATCATTGGCTGAATGATTTCTACCAAGTTGAAATTAGAGAGCTTATCGGAGATGTATGTGGCGAATTTTTGCTTAAAGAAGAAAATTTCCAGAATGCTTTGGATTTTGAAAAGAAGGTAAGCAGTTATATTTTTGATTGTATTCAATACGGGCGTAATAAGATCAATCGGGGGAGTGAAGCTCTATTGATCAAACATCTAGGTAACGACTTATTTGTCAAGGAAACTGATCAGCTTTGCTTGAAGTTTAAGAATCTTTTAGTTGGCAATGAGCAGCTAAAAGAGGCGTATATCAAATTGACAGAACATATCGATATTCGATACTTAGTGACGTATCGCTTTGATCCTGAGCATTTGTTTCTAACATGGTTTAGCATCGAAAATCATTTTTCCAGATCAGAGCAGCGTAAAACACCGTTTAGTCACGATGAATATTCAAGAGTTAAAAAATTCGAAGCTGATATTTATCGATATTTACATGACTTTGAAATTTTGGCTAAAAATAAAGGATATGAGGTAGGTCATATAACACTTACTGATTCGGCTATGTTTAAAGATGAAGCACATAGTGAGGATTACTTAACATTACGGTTAGCTGAAAATTTTAGAGTTCCAGTGGTAGATGCTTTGTTAGATTACTTGGAATTTGCAACATACAAATTGAATCATACATCCTCTTCAACAGGTGTTGATCGTCCAAATACTTCACGTTTAAAGCAGTTAGAGCGAATTATCCAGATACTTAATGCTGAGAAATTGAAAAAAACATCGAAAAAGGGCACTGGAGTTATCAACTTACTTTGTTATACGGTTTATAAATTAAAGGAACAACAGCTTGCCTCAAAAAGGCCTGTGAAATACAAAAATGAGAATACTAAGCACCTATTTGATTATATTGCTAATTTACTTCAGTCAGTAGGCATAAAATATTCATATAATGCCGCTGCAAAAGATAAAGCTGACCTGAGACTGGTTGTACATTTTACAGAAACTGCGATTCGGAATGACCTATTTGCCCTGTATTTCGAATTTTTGGACAAAACTAGACCAGTCACTCAATTTTCCAATTATATAATAAGTAATGAAACTAATTTGCTTACGCCCTATGTTTTAGATTCAACTGATAGCTTTGACCTTTACAGGAACATTACTCAGAACGTATCGGTTAACCGCAGAAAAGAGTTATTTGATATAACAGCTAATAACCTAGGTACAAAGATGTATACCGAAAAAGTTAAACCTTTCAGTTTTGCAAGTTTGTATACGGATGAGTAAAAAACCTTTATTTTTCTAAGACAAGGACTAATCTTTACACTCGTACAAACTGCCAAAATTACGATTTTTTACGCTAAATTGGCTACACTGCTGACTGGATCGGTCAGCAGTTTCGTCCAGTATAACATCAAATTTCGCGTTACCAAACGCGTCAAAATTTGGTGTTTTGAATGCCTAAAAATTATAGGTATAGGTCAAACCGCTGTTGGTGGTAATGGTCACTTCACGCACATTTTCAGCAGCACAACCGAGATAGACTTGGGCCACTGAGCCATAGCGCATATTCTGATAATCATAAAAGCCTTTGGTTCTACAATTACCACGGTTGATTGATACGTTCGTCAGGGTGGTCGGATCATCATTTAGTGACATGATATTGAGTTTATCCACATAGCCTGTACCTGAATATTGCGATTCATCACGGCGAACACGAACTTCGAATTCTTCTTGTAATGGCGGTTCCTGTGACAGTTCTTGTGCCTGCTCAGCATCAGCACCATTTTCTAAAAACGATTTATCAACGACAAAATCATCCTCGGATTGATTGCTCGTCTCAGACTGATCAGAAGTGCCATTTGCAGTAGAGGCCGTATTTTGATCTGCTGCTTGGGGTTCTGCTGTTGCTTGAGATTCTTTGGCTGGACTACATGCGGTTAAGCCTAGTAATAGTAAACTGGATATAAGAATCGGGTGGATCAGTTTCATGGCTGAATTCCTAAAAAATTGCTTATTTCATAAATAAAGTCGTCGTTCGTTCTTAGTGGTTATTTACATTTACCTTTATGAACCGATTGCACCAAACGTGGTTCAGTTTTGTCTGTATCTAAACGTAAGCAAATGGCTTTCTTGCTTTTGATTGAACTGGAAATCAGTTCTTCACCCTGAATCGGATTGCTACCACCTGCGTTATAAACTTGATAGCGTTTACCTGTAGTGGTCTTAAAACTAAAGGCATCACCTGATTCACTAAAGCCTTCGATCTTTTTAACAATCACAGTTGTTGAATTAGATTGTGCAAACAGCGAGGTGCAGATCAGACTGAGGCCACAGGTCAAGATGAGTTCTTTCATTTGGTTATTCCTCTGGCTTAGTTCTTAAAAATCGTGACAGGCCAGACCACGGCTTTGCCAAGGTTGTAGGCATAGCTGTAATGCGCGGTACTGCTGCAATTCTTGAAATACACTGAGCAAATCAGTGCGATCAGCACATAGCCGATAATTAAATAGTTTTTCATGTGTTTCCCCAGATACTTGAATTTATGACTGACATTGCTGAACAGCGTTTGCCATCACCACATTGAAATCTTCAGGTGGTTGCATCGTTTCTCGAACTGTGACATCCGCCATTTTTTCCATAAATTCAGGCGAGTAATGTGCTTCGACTTTGTCGTAAATACAGCCACAGGTAGAGCGGTCTAAACCACCCGCCTGACAACCTGCTTTAAAGTCACGTTTGACTTTGCTGTCACAGGCAGTGAGCAGGGTGCTACTCAGGACAATAGTCATTACCCCGAACCAAGTTTGATATTTCATTTCTGTTCCAAATCATTGTTATCTATTGTTCTAAAGTCATACGGATGGGTTTATTTATGCCAGCCTGCCAGATAAATCAGCAGCCATAGTCCGCCTAGCACAAAAATAAAGGGACCAAGCATCGCCACCACGACGACAATTAAAATGAGCTGTGCGATCAATTTCATAAGGTTTTTCCAGCACAAAGCACCCCCTGAATTAAAAACTCAGTGGTTGAACAGTGCGGTGAAATCAATCAGAGCACAGGGCAAGACAATAAAGTTGGAATCGGTATGAAATGCCGAAGTCGAGAAGTAGGAATAAATGAAGCGAGTGCAGGGGAAGAAAGCACAGTAAATTGAATCATGATTGATGACTCCTTGGAATTATAAGAAGTTCTACCGAATCACTGTCAATTGATTATGGTGGCAGAACGAGAAGGGGTTGACAGACTGGGATCCAAGGAACCAGCACGCACAAGGCGTCCCCCTCCCGTCCTACCGCAACAACAGGGGGACACGAGGGTTCCACGACATACAAAATTACTTTCATATACCGTGCTGGATCTGCGGTCTGTCAAAACCGACTGGCAATGTAGGCCAGCCCTTGCATCATAATCGCTGATAAAAATCAGGTCAATTGATCCCTGTATCAAGTCATTAAAATTGATTTAAAAAAGCATCGATTAAAATCACATTCTAAAAAAATACAGATACATATCATTTAAATGAGAAGCATGTGGCTCCTTCAAAACAGCCTATGCAATAACCCAATTTACGCTTTGCCTGCTTTCCCCCAAAGCAGGCTTTTTTTATTTCACTCATTTTTATTACAGGAATTATTCAGATGAGTTTGCCATGTCCTTATTGTCAGTCCCGAGACACGGTACTGCTGGAATCTCCACAACATTTAGTCATCAACAGCAATTCACCTTCAGCACAAAACAATGTGATGTCTCCTTTAGCACTGGCCACTTTAGGCATCAGTGTTTCTAAAAGTTTAAACATCCCCCCGATTGCAGGCGCCTTAGTGGGTGTCCTGATCGGTGGCATTTGGATGTTGGTGACAGAGGATGAAGTTCAAAACAGCTCGCATCCTGTCTATACCGGACATTATTACTGCAATGACTGTGACCGTGATTTTAGTCCAAGCATCCGTAACTAATTTTTAAATGAATTTATCCAATTACTTTTTACAGCAATTTAACTTTTTACAGGAATTAAAATCATGGCACATCAACTTGAACAAATGGCTTATGTCAGTGAAACCCCTTGGCATGGCTTAGGCAACCAACTCACGCAAAACCAACCGATTGAAGTCTGGGCACAACAAGCGGGTATGGACTGGCGGATTGAATCCTCTGATGTCAGCTATATGGCTAAAAATGATCGAGGACAAAGCATCATCATGCCTTATGAGGAACAACGTGTACTGTATCGTTCGGATACTCATGCTCCCTTGTCTGTGGTCAGTCAGCGTTATCAGGAAGTGCAACCTAAACAGATCTTGGAGTTTTACCGTGATTTAACTGAACAATCGGGTTTTGAACTGGAAACCGCTGGTGTACTCAAGGGTGGCAAGAAGTTCTGGGCATTAGCACGAACTGGACAGACCTCGGCTTTAAAAGGAAAGGATGTCAGCAATGGTTACATCCTCTTAGCCACTGCTTGTGATGGAACACTGGCCACCACAGCACAATTCACCAGTATCCGCGTAGTGTGTAACAACACTTTAGCGATTGCCTTAAAAGGTCAGAACGCAAGTGCAGGTGTAGTCAAAGTGCCGCACAGCACCAAGTTCGATTCCCAGAAGATTAAACAGCAACTGGGTATTTCAGTTCGTGCATGGGATGAACACATGTATGAAATGAAACAACTCAGTCAGCGTAAAGTCACACAGACTGAAGCAGCAGCCTATTTTGATGCAGTGTTTAACAATACCAGCTTAAGTCCAATTGAACAGGATGAAGGCATTATTCAGTTCTATCGTAATGTCGCTACCCAAGGGAACCAATCCACTAAAGCTGAAAACAAGACTGAACCGAATGGACGTGCCATGTCGAAAGTCATGACTATGTTTAACGGGCATGGTCGAGGAGCGGAACTGAGTTCAGCCAAAGATACCGCTTATGGCTTACTTTGCAGTATCACCGAGTTTGCCGATTACGAACGTCGTGCCATGAGTCAAGATCACCGTCTGGATTCTGCATGGTTTGGTGCTGGAGCAGGGCTTAAGCAACGTGGACTCGAACAAGTTTTACGGATGTTAGCCTAATTTCAAATCATTAATTGATTAGCCTAAGCCGACTCATCACCATACTTAAACGCTCAATCTTACAAATGACTTAACTACTTTATTCAAAAGCTGTGTCTACGGACGCAGCTTTTTTATGCCCAAAATTCAATAATGACAGGAAATCGTTATGAACTCAGCCGTAATTCATCCAAACAACGCAACACTCAATATCTACACCAATCGCCCAAAGCTCTTCACCGCAAAACGTTTCGTAGAGACTAAAAATATGACCCAAGCCGAATGGCTGGAAGTCAGACGCAAGGGTATTGGCAGCAGTGACTGTGCCGCAGCCTGCGGGCTCAATCCGTATATGTCGATGTTGGAACTATGGATGATTAAAACAGGACGGATTCAACAAAACATTGAAGATGAAAGCGAAGGCCATGCACCCTTGTACTGGGGTAAACGGCTGGAGCCTTTAGTTGCGGAATACTACAGCATGCATACCAACTATAAAGTCCGTCGGGTCAATGCCATATTACAACACCCTGATCCAGACAAGCATTTTATGTTAGCCAACTTGGATTATTCCGTGGTGGGAGATGCCGATGTACAAATTCTGGAATGTAAAACCGCAGGGGAATACGGAGCTAAGCTGTGGCGAGATGGTGTGCCTTTATACGTGCTGTGTCAGGTGCAACATCAATTGGCAGTGACAGGAAAAAAAGCAGCGCATATTTGTGTGTTGCTCTGTGGACATGAAACCCGTATTTTTAAAGTCACGCGTTCTGAGTCAGTGATCCAGCATATCGTCAATGCCGAGCGTTACTTCTGGGAGTGTGTGGAAAAGGATACCCCACCTGAAGCCGATGCCAGTGAATCCGCAGCCAAAGCTTTACAACTGCTGTATCCCGAACATGTACCACTCTCTACCACAGACTTATCTGAAGATGAGCAAGCCAATCAACAGTTTGAGCAACTGATCCGAGTACGTAATCAAGTTGAAAAGCATCAGGAGCAGTTCGATCTACTTAAACATCAGCTTCAGGCCAAGATGCAAGAGACTGAACGTGCCACCTTTAAAACAGGTTCAGTGACGTGGAAAAAGTCTAAGGACTCGGTCTGTTTAGATAGTAAGGCCTTACTCAAGCAGTACCCTGAATATTTAAATCAGTTTCCACAAGCTAAACAGGGCACACGGCGTTTTAACATTTATAGTTATGACAATTGAAGATGAATTAGTCTAAACAGATACGTAACTAGATGCTAAAAATCCCATTACTTTAGTTAAAGCATTTTTCTTGCAAGAATTGGTATTATTGTAGATTCCTGTGCAATATTTAGTTAAAACAAGAAAATTCAATATATTTCAAATATATTAAATTTAATTACGATCAAATTAAAAGGTGATTTAATGAAAATAGAAGTGGCTAAAAAAATTTTAGAAAGTTTGAATCCATCTGAAATTGAGAGATTAGAGATAGCTCATTGGCGATATATGCATTTCATTGATATTATTGACGATCCTAATCCTGAAGATGTTGATCAAGCTAAAGAAGATCGAAAAGCTTATGGCCAGTTGTTTACACCTTCAGTATTTGACGTTGAAAACTCAATTCAATTTATGATGAATATTACTGGTTTGCCAAGAGATTATTGCGAAGCTTGGAGTGAACATGATTTCTTTGAAACATATGGTGTAAGTTCTGAGGATGTCGAAAAACAAGATCATATTTGATAACTAGAAATTTTATTATGAATTTCAATAGTATAAGAAGCTAATCAAAATTCTTTAGGCTTAGATGCAATTCTATTGATCTATTGTAATGCTGATTGAAAAACAGCATTCGCTTATAAATGCTTAACTAAATCATTCAATCCAAAATCCCATGCGTAATTGCATGGGATTTTTTTATGTTTATTTAATTCACAGAAAAGAGGAAACACCATGATTAAAGGTTTAGCTATTACACCGCCAATACTCGGGAGGATCAGTATTGGTAAGATGGTTGAGAAAAATGGTAAACGCATCCCTGAAAAAGATGACCAATTTACCTTAACTTCCCAAATCCAAAACAAGGACGGTTGGGTGAAACATCCACTCGATGAACAACTCCGAGCCAAAGCTCCCAATCAAAAACTCCGTAGTATCCCAGTACGGATGATCTTTAATGATCCTGAACTCAACCTTCGAGCAGAGTACAGTTTATTTGATCGACAGACAGGACGCGCCGTGTGTGTGGGTAATGGAGAAACTTGTCAGCGCTTAACCAATCAAGGCGTAGAGCATCATCCCTGTCCATCTCCTGATCTATGTCAATTAGCGCAAGGTGGGCTGTGTAAGCCTTATGGGCGGTTGTATGTGAATCTTGATGAGTCGGATGAGTTCGGTACTTTCGTTTTTAGAACCACTGGTTTTAATAGCATTCGCACCTTAGCCGCACGACTCAGTTACTACCACGCTGCATCCAATGGCTTACTTTCATGCCTACCTCTGCAACTCACTTTAAGAGGAAAGAGCACCATGCAAAGCTATCGAACACCTGTGTATTACGTGGATTTAACACTACGTGAAGGTATTCATTTACAGGAGGCGATTCAAACCGCTAAGGAGATTGATCAGAAAAGTAAATTGTGTGGTTTTAATCAAGTGGCTTTAGATCAAGTGGCTCGGCAAGGTTATGGCAATGCGCAATTTGAAGTGGATGGGGAGGAAGGCGATGTGATTGTTGAGGAGTTCTATACTGCGAGCAATCAACAGCAAGATCAGAAACAAGTTCAGGGCTTAACGCAAGTGCAGGATGTTCAGAACGGTTTGCAGCAATCTGTCAGCACAGTAAGTTGAGACTTCGGTAAAATGCGAAAGTTAATTTTTACGAATCTCTCAATCATTTGAGCGAATTGCTGCTCGCATTAAAGATTAGGAGTAAACATCATGAATGCGATTACAGGTCAAACTTTTGTAATGAATCAAATTATTAATTTGAAAGAAGTCATTCAATTCACAAGTATTAGTCGGGCAAAGATCTACGAAATGATTAATGACAGTTCAAGGTATTATGATCCAAGTTTTCCAAAACCAGTGCGTTTAAGTGAGTCGCGTATTGGTTGGGTTGCTTTAGAAGTTCATCAATGGATTGAAGCTAAGATACAAAGTCGTTAAAGGTGGGAGCGAGAGCTCCCTTATTTTTCGTATTTTCACTCGTGTAACGCTGGTTTAGTAACAGTTTCGAATTCAGTATATATGTCTGGATGGTTTTTAATTAAATAATTTTTAACATTGTTGTTTGAAAGCAACTTTTTTAAATAACCAGTAGCTAGAACCAAGTTTAAAGTATCTTGAGCATAATCTTGCTCAAGAATTTTAAACTGGACATGTAAATTAGCTCGATCATTTTCAATTTTTTTAATCGCTTCGAATGAATTATCCATTTTCTTTATTTTTTTTGTTGGTTCTTTAAGCATACTTGGTTCGGTTGTCATCAGGAGAGCCTTTGCATAGGGTACGGTTATGTTATTGAGAGATAGCATTAGCTCTGCACATTCAATTTGTCTCAGGGGTTTCATTTTTCGAAGAAGAGGGAAAATGTTAGGAGAAATTTCACGATTTTTCAGTAATTCAATCACTTCAGGACAAATACCATTCAGTAAATTCATTTTGGTACGAATAGCTCTGATGTCTATATTTAAGGCAGTAGCCAGACGCTCTTCGTTGACACCTTGCTCTATTGCCCGTCTAATCATGAAGTGTTCTTGAATGGTAGCTAAGCGATTGATTTTTTTATTGTAAGTGTAGCTCTCATCATCTGAAGAGAGTAAGCAGGGGATTAGGGTATAACCTAATTCTTTTAAAATTTCAAAGCGTATATGTCCATCCAATAAAATATACTGAGCTTTGCTGTTTGCTGAACTTACTATAAGGGGTTCAATAATCCCAATATCTTTAATTGAAGCCTTGATTTGCCCATATTTTTTTGTATAAATGGTACTTTTAAGTATGGTTTTGCTTAAAAGAAGTTGACTAGGCTTAAGGTATAATGGGGTCAGTTGAAATGCGATATTTACCTCTTGCATATGTACATCCTATTTTTCAGCTAATTGAACTTCTAAATATTGCGGTAAGGTATCGAGTGATTCAGCCCGTAATAAATTAAAGAAATTTTCATCTTTTCTTAAATGGGATATAGCACCAGCGATAAATGCCAATACTTGCTGAGTATGGTTTGCCCTTTTGACAAAGTTGTGTACCCGTTCCACTTCTTTTTGATATGTTTTAACAACATCATTTGCAGAAATTTTACTTGTTCTGGAATTAGGGGCGTAGCTTAGATTTTTACCTACCAATTGCCTTCTTTCGATAACTCTTTTCGCTTGTAAAAGTTGATGTCCTTTTAGGTCGCCACTTTCATATGCTTCTTGTAAAGCAATTTGAATATCTGAATTGTTGTCAGCAGTTTTTGAAATATTCAGGGCAACACTGAGCGGAATTTTCTTTTGTTCAACGGCATAAAGTAATCGTTCCTCACCATTTTTTAATAAAGTTAAAATGCCTTGAATATACTCAGGAACTAATCCGGTCTTTTTAGAGATAGCATGTTTGTCATAACCTAAATCTGACAGGCGTTCTATACAGCTTAAAAACTCCATCGCACGATGTTGGCGTCTAGCTATATTTTCAACCAGACTCATGATTAAGGCTTCTTCTTTGTTTACATCAATGATGCGAGCTGGGATTTCTGTTGCTCCAAGCTGCTTAAATGCTTGGATTCTTCCTTCACCGCAAATGAGTTGATAGGGTCGGTTTTGATTAGATATTCTGGTGACTGTGATGGGTTTTTTCAGCCCCACAGTACGGATGCTTTCTACAATCTCAGCGAAGACTTTTTCATTCCGATCTCTTGGATTTAAGATTTCAATATGTTCGATTGGAATCATAGAAACAGGTGCATTTGAGTTGCTTTCTAAGCTATATATTTCCATTTGACACGCTCCGCCATTCCAAATAAGTAGTTCAGGTTTGTAAATCTAAAGCTTTCTAATTCGACAGGGTTGAACTCACCAAGACTGAGCTTGCCACACATAAAATCTAATCTAGGTAAAAGGTAATAATCTTTTATTGTTGTGTTTGTGGCATCCAAGCGAACAACAACAGTGATGTCTGGGTTTAGTATGGTGTCAAATCTTACTTTCCAGCGATAGTTGCCGCTGTTTAATTTATGGCAGCGGGTCAGAACTAAGGAAATACTGATTTCATCATTGATGAATATAAGGTCACTTAACGGGTCTTTTTGAATGTAGGCGCCATTTAATTTTGCCATTTCACTAATCACTTGCTGCGTGATTTCAGGGTGTAGTTTTCGTAAGAACTTATTTATTTCGACATAGTGAAAGTCTCGCTCAGGTTTAAATCCAATGAGTTCGTAGGCTCTGAGTAGACTCCCAAAACGATTGGAATAGACTCCAGTCTTTGGTGTAATTTCAGATTCATTGATTATAAGACCAGAAAGAAAGCCATGCTTTTGATACAAAGTCCTTAACAAGTCTAATAATTCTTCATCGGTATATTTACGTGAACGTTCTCGAATTATGCCTTGAGCGGTGTAAAACATGTCTAGCGGTACAATAGCTTCAAATGCCTGATCTTTTCTAATCCATTGTTCTGTGGGGTTGGAAACATGTGCTTTTTTAAGTTTAAAAGAGGTTTTATTGAAGACATTATTACCAATGTACTTTTCGTTAGTGAGGACTTCATGAACCGTATTTCGTGTCCATTCACGGTTAAAATCTGTCTTAATATTTTCTGAATTTAGTTTTTCTGCGATTTGAGATTCGGATAAGTTGTGTTGAATAAACCATTCGTAGATTTGGTGTATAACCTTAATTTCTTCTTTTGGACCCGCGACAAGAATGACACGATCCATTTGAAAGCTTTTGTGTTCACCCATTTTAAGTAAAGTTTTGAAGTTTCCTTGCTGATCGATCAGTGCGCGTCTTAGACCATAGCCAGCAGTTCCACCTTGTCTAAAGCCTAATTCGATCAAGCGGCATTGACCAATAAAAACTTTATTGGAGAGTTCACGGCTATATTCGCCAGCCATTGTCCGTTTAAAGCTTTTCATAACGGTTGTGAATGGAGTCCCATCATTTGCGAATTGTTCTGCACAATAAATGATTTGGATCCCTGCACGTTTACAAATATATTCGTAATAGGCACTTTCATCAGCATCTTGGAAACGTCCCCAGCGGCTTACGTCATAGACTAATATGATCTTAAATTCAATTTGCCGGAATTCTACATCTTGGATTAATTGCTGTAGCCCAGCTCTTCCACTTAAACTTAGCCCGCTCTTGCCATCATCCACATATGTTTTAATAATTTTGATATTGTGTTTTTGAGCATACTCTTGAATTTTATCGGATTGGTTCAAGGTCGAATATTGCTGATGATCGGTAGACATTCGGACATATTGAGCCGCCCAAATAGGGTGCTTTGATTCAGAAGTTTGTTGTTGTGTAGAGTGGGAAGAATCCATAACAGAGACCTAAGTAAAATTTAAAAAAGATAAAAATTAATTGGGTTAAAGCTGCTTACGATTTTTTTGAGAAATATGGTGGAAAATAGCAGGAATGCCAGAGTCAGGTCATAACTTATAAGAGAATTACTCTAAGGCTTCATTATGACGTTTTTATGAAATCTGAGTGAGCTTTACCCATAGATGAATATTTAATAAGAATCTGTTTTAAAAGTATTTTTTTTAATTATCTGAATGAGAAATTAAATCTTTTGTAGCAAAATAACAAAATTTTTTTGTATGGATCTACGCTATATAAATTTAAAGATAGCGTAGATCTTGTAATTTAAAGTGACAAAAGCATACAGGGTATTTAATTAATTTCATTATTTAAATCAATTAAATACTTGATGGATTGACCGAGTGCATAGCCCAAAAGTGGTGGAACAGCATTACCAACTTGCGTATATTGTGGTACTTCAAATTTGCGCATCTGCCCACCTGTTGTCACTTTAGACAGGAATTTAAAGTTATCTGGAAAAGACTGGATACGCGCCATTTCACGCACGGTAAGTGTTCTTAAATCGCTATAGTGGCATGCATCATCTGGAATAGATAAAGCAGCCGGTGCAGGTTGATGTGGTATCAAGGCTTTTTGTGTTTGTTTTTTAGTTTGATGAACTTTTAAATATTGAACCAAATCATCACGGCTATAAAAACGAACAGGCTTACATTCATCATTCAAGAAAGCTAGCGCATGTAATTCATTAAATGCTTTTTCCGAGATATTGTCCGTAATGCCCTTTAAAACTTGCTGTACTTCTTTCTTCGTTTCTTTCGATACGACATTTAAGTTCTGATAAAGCTTAAAACGCTTTTGGACATGAATACCATTGGCTCTTAACTCATAATTGCTTATTTGTTCGTGATCTACCAACAGCGGATTAAATAGTTCATCGAGTCGAGCTACATACGGCGATTTATCAATTTTATCGGTAATCGATAAATCCTGAATAGCATCTTGAACAGAGATTTCTTTACCTTTATAAGCAATTAACGGCTTTAAGAATGATTGAGTAAAGAATTCGGTATCATTATCTACATCGTAAAAATCAAGATGTCCGTATTCAAGTTCCGGATTAGATTTCACTTTTTCAAAGAACTCATAACAGCGATTAAATGCAGATTTTTCCACACTATTAAGCTTATCAATGATGTTCTTAAACACATCAACACGCATACCCAATAAGATAAATCTAGGTCGGTTTTGCGCTACACCAGCATACTTCGCATTTACGTGTAAACACAAAGGAATATAATCCATGCCAGCAAAAGCTTTAGCGACTTCATACCAAGCATAGAATTGACCTTTTTCAGTATTAAAAGCTCTTAAAATCCCGGTTACATTTTCTAGAAGAACAAACTTAGGTTGAGTTAATCCAACAAATTTTGCAAATTCCCACGGTAAGGTATTTCTTTCATTACCTAACTGACGTAAGCCAGCCAAGCTAAAGCTTTGACACGGCGGACCACCAGATACTAAATCCAATCCATTTGGTAATCCTTGATCTTGAATTTGCTTTAGCAACTCAGGGGAACGCTCCATCAATTTATTTAATTCAACAATACTGCCGACTAATAATTTTTTGTTCAGCATTGTTTTTGATGAAATGTCCGTATATCCACCTTCTTCTATTGGGGGATAAGCCTTTGGGTTTTCCCGAAGCCTTTTACTCATTTCTTCTTTTGAAAAACTTGAATTGATCCACAGTGCATGTTCTGGTTCATTATTGCCATCTAACTTTTCATTGAAAAAGTTATAGGAAAACGTCTCTGCTGCCATTGGAGACAATTCATTTGCAATGACTAGATTATATCCTGATGCTTCAAGCCCTAGAGACAAACCACCACAACCGGCGAACAATTCAATATAGTTCAAAAAATAAACTCAGTTAAATTTAAAAAATATTCCTATTCTAAAGTACACTTAACTAAAAATCCAGGGCTTACATCCATTAAAAATGAATCAAAGAACTCCCATACTTTTAACATCTGAACAAAATCAAATTTCTCTCAAAAATCGTCAGTATTTAGCGCAAAAAGGCATTGATTACGGCTTGTTATCTATTACTCAAACTGGTCTAGATAAATCAATCATGGACGCTGTAGGCTCATTGCGTGCGTATCTTAAAGAACAGCAATATCATAATTATGATAATCAATTACAAGGTACTCATCATAAAGTCCTAAATCCATGTTTTTTAATTGTCTCAGCCGATGAAGCACAAAAACAAAAGGTAAGCTTGTACCGCCCAGAGACAAAAAAAGGCGATCCACGTATTTGGATCTACGGCTTAAAAAGCTGTGCTCAACCCGGCGATGAAATTGCTTTAATTGTTGATAAAGGTGAGCTTTATATCTTCAATATTTCAAAGCTAGACTTATCCGTGAATCAAGTTCTAGCTCAAATTGTGAATGACTATGAAGCAGTGGCAAATGAATTACTTGAGCTACTACAAGCGTTAAGTAAAAAAGGTCCATTACAAGCAATCATGAAAGGCGATACCGCGATTGGCATGACCATAGAACATGCTTTAGGCGTTCCGGCAAACTCATCTCCTTTCCCTGATTACAAAGGAATTGAACTGAAATCATCGCGTTTAAATAAGGCTTCCAACCGTACCAATCTATTTGCACAAGTTCCCGATTGGTCTATTAGTACACTTAAAAGCAGTCAACAAATTGTGGATAAATATGGTTATGAGCGTGACGGTGATTTAAAGCTTTACTGTACTTTAGCTGCCAATAAATACAATTCTCAAGGATTGGGCTTTGAAGTCGATTTTAATAATGATGCATTAAATGAAATTCATATTGATGATGGCTCGGTTGTCAGTTGGCTTGGTCAAACCCTTAGAGATAAATTGCTCGAAAAGCACCGTGAAACCTTCTGGATTAAGGCAGATACTCATATAAGCAATGACGATGAATACTTCACGCTTAGATCAATTACACACACCAAGAATCCATTAGCTAGTCAGTTTTTGCTTTTAATGGAGCAAGGGATCATTACGATGGATCATTTGATTAAGCGGAAAAATATGACTGGCGGTGCAAGAGAAAAAGGGCCTTTATTTAAAATTAGACCGCAACACTTGAGCTTATTATTTCCAGAACCAAAGAACTATAATTTTTAGATATTTATAACATCCCAACTTTAAAAGAGATCTGTAAAATGGTGAGTGAGCAAAACATATTTCAAGAATTAGAGAATTTAGCATCAGAAGAAGGGTTCATTGAAGTATTAGCATCTATTGCATTTAAAGACACATTCATTGTAGTAGAAGGAGAAAATCTTAACAATGAATCTTTCATAAAATCTTATGATAAAACAAGACTTTCCAAGACTGAATTGGCAACTTTGATAGCCCTTACTATTAAAAATTATAGTGGAAATATCTTATTATCTAGAGAGCAGCTCTCAACAAAAATAAATAAAACCTATCATCTATTTGAGGAGCTACATAAATCGTTTCTTAATGGTGAAAATTTACAAGAGCAGTTTTCAAGTGATAATTTTTTCTCTTCTGGACCAATCATGAGAGAGTCTATTTACTACAGTGCTGAAGGTGCGTTTAAACACCAATATAGAGATATTTCTCAAATACGTTACAAAGCGGATGAGGCATGGCTCAAGCAGAATAAATGTTTTACGATTGCTGAGTTAGTTTCAGTTGTTTCATTAATAGAAAGAATTCAGCTTCAAAAGGCCAACCAATTATTAAATAGTAGTATTGAAAATTGGGAAAAATCTTTTTTGCCAATCTTTCAATTTAATTTGAAAGAGATTGCTCAGGAATCTCAACTGCCTTTAGAAACAATACAAGCTTGCCTTAATATATTACTGTCATGTCCTAAAGATAAAGGCCTTAATAGTTTTAAATCTGTAGATGATTTTAACTATACAAATGCATGTCCAATTATCCAAATAGATGATAATTATTATGCTTTTAGTACCCAAACCCTTTGGGAATCGATATATGAAAGTCCTTTTTTCTGGTTTAAAGACACTGCATACAATGATCAAGCAAGTGCCAACCGGGGAGTATTTACAGAGTTTTTTACTGCCTCTAGATTAGCTACTATTTTTGGTCAAGAAAATGTTTTTACCAATATTGATGTATTCAAAGGAAATAAAAAGGCAGGTGAAATTGATGTATTAGTTGTATTTGGAAAACTTGCTCTTATTATTCAAGCAAAATCTAAAAAATTAACTATTTCTGCGCGTAAAGGAAACTCTCAACAAATTGAAAAGGATTTCCAAGCAGCAATAGAGAATGCTTATAACCAAGCATTGGATTGTTGTAGGCTTATACAAACCCAAGATGCTATTTTCAAGACTGAAACTGGCGATATTCTCGAACTCTCCCGAGAATACAAAACTATTCTACCAATTTGTGTAGTTTCAGATCATTACCCTGCATTAGCCACTCAAGCTAGACAATTTTTAGAATCTGCAAAAGACGAAGTAATCAAACATCCATTCGTTACTGATGTATTTTTTATTGACACATTATCGGAGATGTTACCTTCCCCATTACATGTATTTGATTTTCTAATTAAACGTAGTGATTATGGAAACTCATTATTATTAAATCATGAGCTATCAACTTTAGCCTTATATATCCAGCAGAATTTATATTTTCCAGATGAATTCAACATGGTAATGCTTGATGACAATGTCACTTGTGATCTAGAACTATCCATGATGGCAAGAAGAGATAATTTAAAAGATATTCCATTAGTACCAGATGGTTTATTAACAAGATATTTAGATACTTATGTTGGGAAATTACTTAAGCAAGCTTCATTTTCAAAATCTTATGAAATTCAAAAAATTGGATTTAATATACTTTCATTAGATGAATCAACAATCAATTTTTTTAATGAAGCTATAGAACAAATGTTAGCGAAATTTAAAAAAGACAGAATTAGTCATGATCTTACACTACCAATTTCTGCTTCAAACACAGGACTAACAATTCATTTCAATATAGATAATCATGATATTGCCTATCCAAGGCTTAAAAAGCATGTAGATCGTAGAAAATATTCACAAAAGGCGCAAAGCTGGATTGGATTTTGTGTTAACCCGTATACCTTAGAAATTTCAACAGTAATATATGAGGATTTTGAATGGTCATACTCATCAGAATTACAAGCACTCGTAAATAATTACAAAATGAACAACAAAAGAAATGTACTACGGAAGGGTGGACCTACCGTTTCAGGAATTAAAACTACTCAGCCTATTAGAAATACCCAACTCAAGATAGGTAGAAATGAAAGTTGTCCTTGTGGTAGCGGTTCCAAATATAAAAGATGCTGTGGTGCTTAATTTTTTAGAGATATTTTATTCTATTTAGTTGTTTATAATGAATTTTTTGTGGAATGGAATAATCTTCTCCCTCAATCCATCAATAAAATCCGACCATTCCTGCATCATTTTTGTTCGATATTCTAAGTGCTGTGCATGGTTATACGCTTGAGATACCGCGTTACCTACAGTGTGTGCTAATTGTATTTCAATTGCATCATGCATATAGCCTTGCTCATGTAAGGTTGTAGACGCAAGCCCACGAAAGCCATGTCCAGTCATTTTACCTGTATAGCCCATCGTGCGAATCGCACTTAAAAGAGCATTGTTGCTTAGAGGTTTTGCAGTACTATGATTATAAAAAACAAATTTTTTATTGCCTGTAAGGGGCTTTAGGTCTTCTATAAGCTTAATAGCTTGCTGTGATAAAGGAACAATATGGGGTAGAGCCATTTTCATTTTATAAGCTGGAATGCGCCACAACTTATTCTCAAAATCAATTTCATCCCATTCCATGTTGATGAGTTCAGCTGTTCTCACAAAAGTTAGAGTCATGAACTGTAAGGCTGTCTTAACGAGGATATTGCCGTGATAACGATCCATACGTTCTAAGAAAGGTGGAAACTCAGAAATATCTAAGCGAGCCATATGCTTTACTTTACGGGGCTTTAGAGCTTCCTGAAGATGGGGAGTTGGGTCGTTCTCGATTAGACCTTTACGAATTGCAAAACGGAAAATACGCCCAGCTAAAGGTATGGAGCGTTTAGCCATCTCTTGGGCACCACGAGCTTCAATTTGTTTAGCGCAAGCAAGAACATCTTTACCCTTAATTTGATCAATAGGCATATGTCCTAATGCAGGAAAAAGATCTTTTTCAAATACAGACAAGTCGCGTAAATATGTACCTTCTTTAATAACAGGCTTTCGATCCTCCATCCATTCCATAGCTAGGGATTTGAAAAGAGTACTTTCATTTATTTGTTGTAAGCGTTCATTCTTTATAGCATTAGGGTCAATATTATTATAAAGCTGAATACGTGCTTCATCACGTGCACGGCGAGCTTGAGCAAGTGTGATCTCTGGATAGCTACCAATAGTGAGGGTGCTTTCTCGGCCATTAAATCTATATTTTAAACGCCAGAACTTTCCACCTGAAGGTGTAACCTCCAGATATAGTCCTTTTTCGTCAGAATAGCGCTTTTTTTTATCAAGTGGCTTTATTTTTCTAACTTGAGCATCAGTAAGCATTTTTAATGGTATCCGTGCAAATTGGGGGACGAAAAATAACTTAAAAAGTCTGTCCCCCAATTATCCCCCACGATATGGGGGATTGCAATGGATGTGCTAGGATTTAACAAAACAATAAAAAAGGCTTAAACCTATGTGGTTTAAGCCTTTCAGTACCCCGCTGGATGCTACGGGAAGCTAATTTGGCGGTGAAAGAGGGATTCGAACCCTCGAAACGCTATAAACGTTTACACACTTTCCAGGCGTGCTCCTTCAGCCACTCGGACACTTCACCATGGCGGAGGATAATATCGAAAAACAGGGCTATCGACAAGGTGAAACAATTGAATTCGAGCAAAAGTTTTAGCTCAATGATATGATTCGCAAAAATAGTGTCGATAATTGAAGACAAGATTATGCAAAGTACTGCAAAAAAAGCCGCACTGCCTGCGATTACCTTGGCAGCTTTAGGGGTTGTGTTTGGGGATATTGGAACCAGCCCACTCTATGCATTGAAAGAATCATTTCATGCTGCACATGGTCTAGGAATTAACCCAGAGAATGTTTTGGGTATTCTGTCGATTATTTTTTGGACTATGACGATGGTCATTACCATTAAATATGCTGCGATTGTGATGCGTGCAGACAACAATGGTGAGGGTGGCATCATGGCATTGCTTGCACTCAATTTACGCAATACGAATTTTAGTGATCGTAGAAAATTGCTTTTAATTTCGATTGGTTTTATTGGGGCTTCACTATTCTTTGGGGATGGTATTATCACCCCAGCTATTTCAGTCTTATCTGCTGTAGAAGGCTTATCCATCGCAACAGATGCTCTAGACCCTTATATTGTGCCGATTGCAATTAGTGTGGTCACAGCTTTGTTTGTGATGCAAAAATATGGAACCGCTTTTGTCGGTAAATTCTTTGGGCCTATCACTTTATTATGGTTTTTTTCCCTCGGCATACTTGGAATTTCGAGCATTATTCAAACGCCTTTGGTTTTAGGCATGCTCAGTCCGCATTGGGCCATTCAATTTATTGTGACCCATCCTTTAATGACGTTTTTTATTATGGGAGCCGTGGTACTGACAGTAACGGGTGGTGAAGCACTGTATGCAGATATGGGACATTTTGGACCAGTACCGATTCGCTTGGCATGGTTTATTGTGGTTTTACCTTGTTTATTGCTCAATTATGCAGGGCAAGGGGCTTTATTACTTCGCGATCCAACAGCAATTGAAAACCCGTTCTATCTTTTAGTGCCAGAGTGGGCTTTGTACCCTATGATCTTCTTGGCTACTATGGCTGCGGTCATTGCTTCTCAGGCCGTGATTTCAGGGGTATTCTCTTTGGCTCGTCAAGCGATTCAATTGGGTTATTTGCCACGTTTGAATATTAAACATACGTCAGATTTAGAGCAGGGGCAGATTTATGTTCCTTTGCTGAATTGGGTCTTGTTAGCGTCAATTATTATTCTGATTCTGATTTTCCAAACCAGCTCGCAGCTTTCTCATGCCTATGGTTTAGCCGTGACGATGACTATGTTGTGTGACACTTTGTTGATTGCTGTATTTATTCGTTATACATGGAAATGGAGCATGCCAAAATTGGTACTGCTGATTATTCCATTCTTAACTTTAGATTTGGTCTTGGTCAGTGCAACCTCACTTAAAGTGCTTTCAGGTGGTTGGGTCCCTTTGCTGATTGGTGGTATTGCTTTCTTATTATTAATGACGTGGAAGCAAGGTCGAGAATTAACTTTTGCTAAACTTCAGCAAGATACTCTACCGCTGGATTTATTTGTACAAAGTATTGGTGAACAGGCCAACTGGGTTGAAGGTGAGGCTGTTTTCCTAACTGGAACACCGACTGTTGTACCGCATGCGATGCTACACAATATGAAGCACAATAAAGTGTTACATCAAAAGAACATCATTTTGACAGTCAAAATTCAGGATGTGCCGTATGTAGAGGAACAAAATCGTTTCCATGTTGAAACCATGAATCCACATTTCTATCGCGTTGAATTGTATTATGGTTTTAAAGACGAAATGAACATTCCTTATGCACTTGAAGCCGTTTATCAAGCGATTGAGCTTGAATATAACCTGATGCAAATCAGTTTCTTCGTTTCACGTGAGCGGATCATCAGTACGGTGGGTGAGGGCATGATGCCGTGGCGTGAGAAATTATTTATTTCGATGCAAAGAAATACCAGTCCGGTGAGTGACTTCTACCAAATCCCGCCGAACCGTGTGGTTGAGTTAGGTAGTCAAATCGAGATTTAAACTTTAAAAAAACCAGCGTTTACGCTGGTTTTTTTGGAGGATAAATGAATTGTGATCTTAGTTCATTGGATCATTGACTGGTGCTTCAGGCATCGCTTGCATGGGTTGTTCCATTGAAGCATCTGGCAAAGCTTGAGCGGGTGCATCAGGTGATGGCAATGAGTCAGATTCAACTGCATTTACAGGTGCTTCAGCCGAAGAATCGAGCTGAGGTGTAGCCGCTGGTGCAGTGTTCATATCTACATTTGCCGCTGGTGCGACAGCATCATTAAGTGCTGCTTCAGCTTGTTGTGCTGAGAGTTCGGCATTCGGTGCTAGAGGGTGTTGTTCAGTAGGCGTGGCGGCGATTTCTTGTGGAGCTGATGCATCAGGCATCACTTGTTGCACGGGCGCCTCAGTCTGAGTTGTGGTTGGCATCATAGCTTGGTCATTTGGCGTACCCTGAGTAGCTTGATTCGCAGGAGCGGGAACATTTGCAACATTCGGTTCAAGTAATTTAATTTGCCCTGAATTTACGAGTTCTTGAATTGAGCCTGGTTGACCGTTCACTGTTGTGGTTATTTTGGCTTGAGATAGGCTTTCCAACGTATCGCCGGGTTGAATAGGTGGTTCAGCAAAAGCAGAAGCACTGACCACTGTACCGATTAAACCAATTGACATTAAAATTTTAGAATGCATAAGAACTCCGTAAAAGGCATGTATTATTTGTTCGATTCCTTTTTACCTTGGCATATAATTTGAAGTGACAGCAATGAAAGATACGCAATCGCATCACGTTACCGTAGAAAAACTCTACAAAAAAGACATTTTGTTACATGCAAAATCATCTAAATTTGCAGTTTTGTTTAATTGTTATGCGAATAGCTTTAGAGCGATATACTTCGTATACGCTGATTGTTAAGCTCGTGAAAAATAGATGTTTATGTAGTTGTGATGGCGAAGAAGAAAAGCGGTTCAGGTCAGTCTGTATCTAAAATGTTTAATCAAAATGGGCTGAAATTCATCTTGGGATTAGTGGCAACAGGAAGTTTTGCAATTGCCTTTGGTCAGGAAAAAATTCAGCAATACGTCTCTTTAAGTCCAAGTTCCAATGCAGCCTGTTTAGAGCAGTTTTACCGAGAAACTCCGCCCTATTTGTTGAAAGCTAGTTTGAGCAAACACAGTTATGCACTGTGCTTTAATGGTTTTAATGTCATGTATTCGGGTGTTTCAAAAACACCACTGTGGGTAGCAGAAGCGTTGACGCCACAACGTCTGAGTCAGAAAATCCCGCGTGAGGATAATTTCCATGAGGAATCAAATGTTGCGGTAACCCATCGCGCGACATTGTCCGACTATCGAGGCTCAGGCTATGACCGTGGACATCTTGTATACCCCCCTAAAAATATACTCTATATTTAAAATCAATAGCTTTGATTGAGTATGTATACTCAATTAATATACTCAACATTTTTATTAAGAAGGTAACTGTGAAATTTAGTTTTTATTTGACTTTATCCTGTATTTTTTTAAATACTTCTTTAGTTTTTGCTAAAGAGAATTTAAATAATATATATTATTCAGATATAGCTAAAAAAAGACCAATAGAATTATATGATAATAATCAAAAACAAAATTCTTTTAATGGTTGTAAAGACTTATTCCCTAAAGGAAACCCCAGAGAAACCACAGAGCTAACTTATTTTAATAAGTCTAAATGGGGTATTAGAGAGTTATGTTCTGATAATTTTGCAGTACTATATGCTGATCGGACAAAAACCCCCCTCCTTGTTATTGAAAAGTTAAGTGCTAAACAAATAAAGAATAAAGGTGAAGGCCTGCAACGAACAGATTTTTTCTACGCTGATCCAAGAACACCCACAAATGGCCGGGCAAAAGCATCTGATTATAAAAATGTTCAACCTAGTGTTGATAGAGGACATTTAGCACCTGCAGGTAATGCAATTTCAGCGCGTGGTATGGCCCAAACTTTTGCATTATCTAATATTTTTCCTCAAGATTCCGATAATAATAGAGGCCCTTGGAGAAAAATTGAAGCTGATGTTCGAAAATATATATCACGTTCAGAAGGTGATACTTATATCCTTTCGGGTCTCATATTTGATAAGCAAGAGAACTCGGTGAAGATTGGCAAAAACAAAGTATGGAAACCTTCTAGAATTTTCAAATTAGTTTATAACCCAAGTGAAGATAAAATTTGGGTGTATCTCATGAAAAATGAATCTACAAATAATGTATCTACTCCAATAT
>NZ_BKFU01000053.1:0-25484 GCF_008980265.1 Acinetobacter sp. TUM15064
TATTTGCATTGAAACAAAAAAACATCAAACTAAATCAATATTTAGAATATTTTCATTCTACTCAACAAATAGTGTCACCATCTCAATTTATTAAAGCAAAAGGATATTGTGATACCCAGCCTACTTTAGATGAATTAAAACAGTATTTATGCTTAGTCGAAGGAAGTTTGTCATTTCAGCAAAAATTAGACTTAACGCAAGGTTATAGTTTATGGGATCAGCTTTATTGGTTTGTTACGCAGCAAAAATTTATAGAAACTGAGAAAGATCAGGAGAGCTTTTACTATCATTTACAGTGTCGTCTACAATTTCTTAGTTATGAAACCTATCCACCGAGATGGACTGTACTTCAGAAAAATGAAGTGAAACAACATTTACCAACTTTTATGAAACAATACCCTGAGATTTTTGAAGATATTGGAGTTCGTAAAATATTAGAAAACATATAAATAGAGAAATAATAATGCAATATCAATTTGAGATTGCATTATTACAAATATGCAATTATCCATCTAGTTGGCAATTCACCATCCATTTAATTCCAAACTGATCAGTAAATGCGCCATAGAGTGCACCCCAAAAGGTTTTCTCTAGAGGCATCTCTATTTTTCCATTGATTGAAAGTGCATCAAATAAACGTTTTGCATCGGCTTGCTCATGGGCTTCCAAATTGATCGAAATATAATGGTTATTACCTACTGTAAATACAGTATTGCTTTGAGCACAAAACTGATCATTCGTGTCGGATGCCATAAGCACTGTTGTTTCGTTAATCGGTAATGAAACATGCATGATTTTTTGTTGCTCAGCTTGGGAAAGGGTGACTGAACTTTCATCTGAAGGTAAATCTCCATAACGCATGAAGGTTGCAAACTCTCCACCAAAGACAGATTTGTAAAAATTAAAAGCGGCTTCGGTTTGACCGTCAAAGTTGAGGTAGTGATTCAGTTGCATTGTCTTATCCTTGTTGTTTTTTTCGTCGTTATTTTAACAAGTCGTTGAGATCGACCATAATACAATCTTGTAATAGAAAATCCCCCGAAGTCGAGGGATTCTCATAAATATCGCTTTTATATCAGCTAATCATTCAATCTTTTATTGTATAAAATATGTCAATAAAAGAAGGTTGCTTGCATCTTAAAGTAATTCAATCGCGACAGCAGTCGCTTCACCGCCGCCGATGCATAGTGCTGCAATCCCTTTTTGACCACCTGTGCGTTTAAGTGCATGAATTAAAGTGAGGATAATACGTGAGCCTGTTGAACCGACAGGATGACCCAGTGCGCAAGCTCCACCATTGATGTTCACTTTTGCAGGATCAAGCTTGAAGTCATCTATTGGACACATGGTCACCATTGCAAAAGCTTCATTGATTTCCCAAAGGTCGATCTCTTGTGCATCCCACCCCGTTTTTTTCAGTACTTTTTCAATTGCACCGACGGGTGCAATGGTAAACTCTGATGGATGTTGTGAATTCGAAGCATAAGCCACAATTTTAGCTAATGGGGCTAAACCTTTGTTCGATGCATTCTCTGCTGAAGTTAAAACCAATGCTGATGCACCATCCGAGATTGAACTTGCATTTGCCGCAGTGATGGTGCCGTCTTTAGCAAAAGCAGGGCGAAGGCTTGGAATTTTTGCAATGTTGGCATTGAACGGTTGTTCATCTTTATCAATGACAACATCCCCTTTACGGGTTGCTACAGTCACAGGCACAATTTCATCGGCAAAGTAACCTTCGTTGACCGCTGTTTGTGCGCGTTCTAAAGAGCGAATCGCGAAGGCATCCATTTGCTCACGCGTATAGCCACGAGTATTGGCCATATCTTGTGCAAAAGAACCCATCAAACGGCCTGTTTCAGCATCTTCTAAACCATCAAGGAACATGTGGTCTTTGACATCGCCATGTCCCATACGGTAGCCCGCACGCGCTTTGGTTAAAATATAAGGTGCATTTGTCATCGACTCCATGCCACCTGCAACAACAATATTTGCAGAACCAGCTTTGATCATGTCCGCCGCTTGCATAACTGCTTTCATACCAGAACCACAGAGCTTATTAATGGTTACGGCACCTGTTGAATCAGGTAAACCAGCTTGGCGCATAGCTTGGCGTGCTGGACCTTGCTTTAAACCGGCAGGTAGAACACAGCCCATAATGACTTCTTCTACATCGTTTGCTTGTAAGCCTGCTCGAGCAATCGCTTCTTTGATGGTCACAGCACCGAGTTCAGGCGCAGTTACGCTTGCTAAACTGCCTTGAAAACCACCCATTGCGGTACGTGCACCATTTACAATCACGATGTCTGTCATTTTCTTCTCCGAAATCACTTATCTGTTTTGTTGGAAACTTAAGCAGTATATGCAAATTTTTTAGAGTGAAAAGCTGAAAACGTGATTATGGACTCATGGGTCTAGTTACAGGTATTGAGTGGTTCGGCTCGGAGCTGTCCCATTTTGCTCATGACTAGTTTAAAATGATCTGAGCTTTGCAAAGAGCAATAATAAAAAGTTCCATTTGAGCCGAGAGGGAGACCATTTTCAGCTTTAAAGCTTAAGGACGGAAGATTGAGGGTGCCTCGCCAATCAAGATTGCCATATTTGAGCTGTTGCTGTTCTGTTCGAATAATGGTTTCAGTGGGATCTACTCGTCGGTTTTTATTATTATCGATAAATACAATAAAGCCTGTGTTCCATTGATGATTCTGGCATTGAACGAGGTCTTGACTTGGACAAATGGTGATATTTTGATGTTGTAAGTTGGCTATATTCTTGGCAGCCTGAATACTATTTCTTAATATATTCAGCGTCTTGCTTCGCTCTTGAGAGGCCATGTGTTGATGAAAATATGGCAGGGCGAGTGTGCAAATGATGGCAAGAATAGTGATGGTAATCACAAGTTCAAACAAAGTTATCCCTTTTTTATTGATATAAAACATGTATTTATCCGTATTTTTTATTTTAAGATTATTTTTTATTTATTAAAGCTTTGTTTATCATACAAATTTTATACATAATTAGTAGTACTCAACTTGTTCAAAAAGCTGTTAAAATGTATGACAAGTGAAAATAAGCGATTCGCAACTAAAAATTGAGTAAAAAATTACCGAATTACAACGGAAATTGTAAGTAATTTTGTCAATAATTTACTTGATTAAAGTTATCAAGCACTTGGAAAAAAAATAAAGTGTTTGTATGATTCATTGCGAATAGCTTAAAAATAAAACTGGGGTATAAAAAAACCTATCTCAGAATGGTTAAATAATTTTAAGCTTAGCTTGAAAAACAATTGTTATCTCTGGAGGATAAATCCATGAAAATGAGTCGTATTGCATTAGCAATGCTCGTAGCTGCTCCTTTAGCTGCTGCAAACGCGGGCGTAACTGTTACTCCATTAATGCTTGGTTACACTTTCCAAGACAGTCAGCACAACAACGGAGTTGACCACTTAACTTCAGGTCCTGAACTTCAAGACGATTTATTCGTTGGTGCTGCTCTAGGCGTTGAATTGACTCCATGGTTAGGTTTCGAAGCTGAATACAACCAAGTTAAAGGTGATGTAGACGGTTTAGCTGCTGGCGCTGAATACAAGCAAACTCAAATCAATGGTAACTTCTATGCTACTTCTGATTTGATTACTAAAAACTACGACAGCAAAATTAAGCCGTATGTACTTTTAGGTGCTGGTCACTATAAATATGACATCGATGGTATTGCTAAAGACGAAGAAGGTACTTTAGGTAATGCTGGTCTTGGTGCTTTCTGGCGCTTAAACGACGCTTTATCTCTACGTACTGAAGCTCGTGCTACTTACAACATTGATGAAGATTTCTGGAACTACACAGCACTTGCTGGTCTTAACGTAGTTCTTGGTGGTCACTTGAAGCCTGCTGCTCCTGTAGTAGAAGTTGCTCCAGTTGAGCCTGTTGCTCCAGTTGAACCACAAGAGTTAACTGAAGACCTTAACATGGAACTTCGTGTGTTCTTTGATACAAACAAATCAAACATCAAAGACCAATACAAACCAGAAATCGCTAAAGTTGCTGAGAAGTTAGTTGAATATCCAAACGCTACTGCTCGCATCGAAGGTCACACAGACAACACTGGTCCACGTGCATTGAACGAACGTTTATCTTTAGCTCGTGCTAACTCTGTTAAATCGTCTCTAGTAAACGAATACAACGTTGACCCAGCTCGTTTGTCTACTCAAGGTTTCGCTTGGGACCAACCGATTGCTGACAACAATACTAAAGAAGGCCGTGCTATGAACCGTCGTGTATTCGCGACAATTTCTGGCAGCCGTACAGTTCAAGCTCAATAATTTGAGTTTTAACTAATAAAAAAACGACTCTTCGGAGTCGTTTTTTTATGCCTAAAAATAATGAAATTTATGTTAAGTCATGTTGATAACAATAAACCCATTACTTAATGCAAGAGCCGTTAAGACTTAGGGTCGTCATGGTTAGTTTCGTTATAGGATGATACTGTTAGAAGTTTCTAATTATAGGGATGGGGCTAAGAGGAATGATAAGGGTATTTACATTTATTCCTGCTTCATGACATTGATAATAGCTTTACCTTTAGAGTAAATGGATAATTCTAGTTATTTAACTTTACAAGGATGTGTTTGCCAACGAAATAATATTTCCAACTTGGAGCCACTTGAAACTACTTTATTTTCTGTCTAAAAAATAGATCGCGATCAGTGCTCAACAAGCTGTCTTCTTGAGTTGTGGCGGTGCGAATTTGGAGCTAAACCAAGTACGTTCTTTTTACTGCGTAAGTATGTCAATTGTTCATCTCACAAGTGAATGGATACTAGTTGCAGAATATTAACTAATTTTAGGCTAGATTCGAATTATAGCTATCGGTTTTATGTGACTTTAATAATTGAACTATCTTATTGAAAATTAAATTATTAATTGATGTGTTATGGTTTGAGTTAAACAATAAATGATGATAATAAAAAACAGCCCGAAGACTGTCTTTTATTATGAAAGGATTTTAATCGCGATCGGGGTTCATTGGACTGACATCCATCTCTTGATAAGAAACCAGTTTGGTTTTGTATTTCCACTTATAGCCTAACCAAATGATCAAGAACAAGAAAATACCAATATAGGTCGATAAAACAGAGAGCCATTCGCCATCAAGTACTGCTTGGTAGTTTTGACCTAAAACAACAATGGTACACAGAATAAAGGCAAACCATGGAGCAAAAGGGAAGAATTTGGCACGATAAGCCAGATCTTCAATTCTATGTCCTTGCGCAACATAACCTTTACGGAAACGATAGTGTGAAACAGCAATCCCTAACCAGACGATAAAACCACACATACCTGACATATTGAGCAGCCAGTTAAATACCTGCTTTTCACCAATAAAGGTAGTTAAGAAGCAAAGTGCGGCAATTGCTGTGGTCGCATAAAGGGCATTCATAGGTACGCCACGACGATCCAATTTTGAAAATGCTTTTGGTGCGCTACCATTTTGGGCCATGTCGAACAACATACGTGTTGACGAATACATTCCTGAGTTACCCGCTGAAAGAATGGCTGTTAAAATTACAGCATTCATTACACTGGCTGCAAAGGCAAAACCTGCTTTTTCATAGAGTAGGGTAAAGGGAGAGAGTGTAATATTCTCAGATGAAGCGGCTTGAAGGAGCAAGGGATCATCATAAGAAATCAGTGTACCAATAATGAAAATACACACGACATAAAACAGAAGAATACGCCAAAAAATTTGTTTGATGGCGATTGGAATGGTTTTCTGCGGATCTTTTGACTCACCTGCAGCAACGCCAACCATCTCGGTACCTTGAAACGAGAACCCCGCAATCATCGCCACACCAATTAGTGCAGATAAACCACCAACAAATGGGGCTTCACCTTTGGTCCAGTTTGCAAATGTAGATACACCTGGTGTCATCATAATTTTAACAATCATGAAAATACCAATAATGATGAACACGATAATGGCAAGGACTTTGACTAAAGAAAAGAAAAATTCACTTTCACCAAAGCCTTTGACGGTGAGTGCGTTGATCCCAAAGACAACAGCTAGAAATAAGGCACTCCAGTAAAAACCGGGGAGGTCGGGGAACCAGAATTTCATAATGAATTGGACGGCAACCAATTCAAATGCCACCGTAATAGCCCAGTTATACCAATAGTTCCAGCCGAGGGCGAAACCAAAACCACCTTCAACATACTTGGTACCATAGGTGAAAAATGCACCCGATGTTGGGTTGTGTGTTGCCAACTCACCAAGACTGGTCATGAGAAAGTAAATCATCACACCAATTAAGCAGTAGGCCAATAACGCCCCGCCTGGACCAGCATTTGCAATGGTTGCACCTGAGGCAAGGAATAAACCTGTGCCAATTGAACCACCAATGGCGATCATATTCAGATGGCGAGCTCCAAGCTTTCGCTTGAGTTGAGCTGGTTGAGTCGTTTCGCTCATCATTGTTCCTTAAGATTTCTTTTGTGTGCTGGCAAACAGCACTTTAAAGCCTTGTTGATCGGCTTTGGTTGTACATTGGCCAAAACTTTGCTCAATGAGTAATGGATAATTCAGAAAGCGATTGGCAACAATCCACAACTCACCATCTGATTTGAGATGGCGGCGGGATGTTTTGCATAAATTTTCGCTGGCATTGTAATCTGTATGAATGCCCTGATGGAATGGGGGATTACTGACGATTGCGTGTAAAAATAGTGGCGCATCCTCAATTCCGCGAACTGCTTTGATCTCAAGTTGTTCTGGCAAAAGATTATTTTTTTCAAAAGTCATTTTTGTTGAAGCCAGTGCAAAGGCATCGACATCCAGTGCAAAGATACGATTTTTCGGATTTAACTTGGCTAAATAAGCACTAATCACACCAGCACCACAGCCAAAGTCTGCAATTTTGCCAGAGGTGACGTGGGAAAGGTGAGGCAATAACACGGCTGTTCCTACGTCTAGACGGCTTTGACTAAACACCCCCGGCAATGCGCAAATCTGTAATTCACCTTTTGGGGTGAGCACTGTGTAGTGCTGTGCCCAATCGACCAAAGGTTTTGCGGTTACGGTTTTTTCGGTGATCAATTGCCACATTTGGCAATGTCGGGCACTGTCTAATTTGAGTGTTTTACCAAATGGTTGTAGCTGTTTTGAAGCACGTTCTACACCGCCTTTCTTTTCACCGACTAAAAAGATTGATGCGCCTACGGCCAAACGACTGACCAGTTGGTGCAAGACGTAATTGAGAAGCTCTTTTGATTTTGGAACAAATACAATGGCTTGATCAAAAGCGGCATCCGGTAAATCTGTACCAAAATGCACATCACTTTGTTGGTTTTGGAAATATTGTAATTCGTTAAAATTCCATGTCCAAAAATGTGGCTCTACAACCCCAGTTAGTTGCATATTTAATTCGTCACACGGTGCATTGACCAGTAAGACTGAACCAGAGAGAAATTCCTGCTGGCGAAGAACAACTTCACTTCGTGGATCCATTTTATATACTCCATAGTAAAAACGATGCCCAGACAGTGCTGGGCTACGTGCATACTGAAATGAAAACTTATTTCTTCGGCTCAGGAAGAATAATGTTTAATAACAATGCTGCAATACCGCCTGTCGCAACACCTGAACTAAAGATGTTACGGAATAATTCTGGCAAATGTTCCAAAATTTGTGGAACTTGTGCAACACCTAAACCGAGCGCCAGCGAAATGGCAATGATCAGTAGTGCTCGGCGGTCAAGGTGAACACCCGAAAGAATATTAATCCCTGATGCAGCAACAGCACCGAACATCACCATCACAGCACCACCTAGAACAGCTTGAGGCACTGCCTGAATCACACCTGCAACCGCAGGCAGTAAACCTAGAATCACCAATAGCGCAGCAATCCAGATGCCGACATAACGACTCGCCACCCCAGTAAGTTGAATCACGCCATTGTTTTGTGCAAAGACCGAGCTAGGGAATGTATTGAAAATACCTGCAAGCAAAGAATTTGCACCATTCACCAAGACACCACCTTTAATACGCTCCATCCATGTTGAACCATCGACAGGTTGGTTGGAGAGTTTAGAGGTCGCTGTAATATCGCCAATCGCCTCTAAAGAGGTCACAAGGTAAATAAACGCCATTGGAATAAACAAGCTCCAAGAGAAGTCTAAACCAAAGTGCATGGGGGTTGGAATTTGAATTAGGGGGGCATCCTGAACACCCGAAAAGTCAAGATGACCCATAAAGCCAGCCAATATATAACCGACAATCAGTGCGATTAAAATAGCCGAGCTTTTCACCCAAGTAATACGAATACGGTTCAAGATGATGATCAATGCCAGCACTGTACACGACATGATGAGATTGTCTGCATTGGCAAAAGTGTTGTTTGACATGGCTTGATAGCCACCACCCATGCTGATGAGACCTTCTTTGATGAGCGTCAAACCTATCAATAACACCACAATGCCTGTTACCAATGGGGTAATGAGCATTTTCACCCAAGGTAGGATGCGTGACACGCCCATTTCAATAAATGAACCTGCGATTACTACACCAAAAATGGCAGCCATGACGGATTCTACAGGAGTACCTGCAGCAACCATGGCAGAGCCAATTCCAATAATTGGACCGATAAAGTTAAAACTGGTCCCTTGCACAATCAGTAAGCCTGCGCCCAAAGGTCCAACTTTTTTACATTGTAAGAAGGTTGCAACACCTGAGATGACCAATGACATGGATAAAATCATGTTGGTATCTTCTTTCGATACACCAAGCGCTAAACAAATCAGCAAACCTGGCGTAACGATTGGGACGATAATGGCAAGGAGGTGCTGAAAAGCAGCAAGAAAAGCAATAAGTGGACGAGGGCGGTCATTTAAACCATAGACCAAATCAAGCTGATCTGGCTGATTAGGGGGGAGATTCTGATCAGACATAAGTCAAAAGATATTAGCAATGTGGCGCCATTCTAATCGCTTTACACGGCTTTACAAAATTAATTGCACACCACTTATCAAAAAAACGAGTCTGTCAATAAACTGTCACTACTAAATTCTATTATTTTTCTGTATAATTTGCCCTCAAACTTTAGGCGTATCGAATTTACATGTCAGATATTAAAACTCTCCGCAACATTGCCATCATTGCGCACGTTGACCACGGTAAAACCACTCTAGTAGACAAACTTTTACAGCAATCAGGTGCACTTGGCGATCGTGCAGGTGAGATTGAGCGTGTCATGGATTCAGGCGCGATTGAAAGTGAACGTGGTATTACTATTCTTGCAAAAAACACTGCAATCAAATGGTTAGATGCACGTACCAATACAGAATACCGTATTAACATCGTCGACACCCCAGGACACGCGGACTTCGGTGGTGAAGTTGAACGCGTAATGTCGATGGTTGACTGTGTACTTCTTCTTGTTGACTCTCAAGAAGGTCCAATGCCACAAACTCGTTTCGTAACGCAAAAAGCGTTCGCACGTGGTTTGAAGCCAATCGTAATTATCAACAAAGTCGACAAGCCAAGCGCGCGTCCTGATTGGGTAATTGACCAAGTATTTGATTTGTTTGATAACCTTGGTGGTTCTGACGAACAGTTAGACTTCCCAGTTGTTTACGCTTCAGGTCTTCGTGGTGTTGCTGGTCCATCTCCAGAAGAACTTGCTGAAGATATGACGCCATTGTTCCAAACCATCGTAGACATTGTTGAACCACCAGCAGTTGATGTTGATGGTCCATTCCAAATGCAGATTTCTTCACTTGACTATAACAGCTTCGTAGGTGTTATCGGTGTTGGTCGTATTCAACGTGGTTCAGTTGGTCTGAACACTCAAGTTACTGTAATTGACAAAGAAGGTAAGACTCGTAACGGTCGTATCTTAAAAATCATGGGTTACCACGGTTTAGAACGTGTTGATGTTGATTCTGCTCAAGCAGGCGATATCGTATGTATCACAGGTATTGATGAACTTCATATTTCTGACACTATTTGTGATCCGAAAAATGTTGAAGCTTTACCAGCATTGTCTGTAGATGAACCTACAGTAACCATGACTTTCCAAGTAAACAACTCTCCGTTTGCTGGTAAAGAAGGTAAATTTGTTACTTCACGTAATATTCGTGAACGTCTTGACCGTGAATTGATTCATAACGTAGCACTTCGTGTTGAAGATACTGATAGTCCTGATAGCTTTAAAGTATCTGGTCGTGGTGAACTTCACCTTTCAGTTCTGATTGAAAACATGCGTCGTGAAGGCTTCGAGATGGGCGTATCTCGTCCACAAGTAATCTTGAAAGAAGTTGATGGCGAAAAGCAAGAGCCATACGAAAACGTAACATTTGACGTTGAAGAACAGCACCAAGGTTCTGTAATGGAACAAATGGGTCACCGTAAAGGCGAAATGACCAATATGGAAGTTGACGGTAAAGGCCGTATCCGTATTGAGGCAACTGTTCCTTCACGTGGCTTGATCGGTTTCCGTTCAGAATTCTTGACCATGACTTCTGGTACAGGAATCATGACTTCAAGCTTCTCGCACTACGGTCCAATGAAACAAGGTACTGTTGCGAAACGTCAAAACGGTGTGTTGATTTCTATGGTTCAAGGTACTTGCCTTGGCTATGCATTGTTCACATTGCAAGACCGTGGTCGTCTATTTGCTAAACCTCAGTTAGAAGTTTACGAAGGTATGATCATTGGTATTAACTCTCGTTCAGATGACATGACAGTTAACCCAACTAAAGCAAAACAGTTAACAAACGTACGTGCTTCTGGTACTGATGATGCGTTGACTCTTGTTCCTGCTGTTGAATATACACTTGAACAAGCGCTTGAATTCATTGAAGATGATGAATTAGTTGAAGTAACTCCTAAGTCTATTCGTATCCGTAAGCGTTACTTGACTGAAAACGAACGTAAACGTAACCGTTCTGGTAAATAAGTTTTAAAAATGAGGTTGCCCCATGCGGGGCAGCGCCATTTAAAAATGTCATCAATCACTTGATGGCATTTTTTTTGTTTAAAATTAGCAAACCTATGTATAAAAACAGATGATTTCCGAGTAAATTACGTGGAAATGAAGCTATAAAATTAATGTATACTTCGTCACATAAATTAAAGTCAAAAAAAAACTGGAGATTTAAATGAGTATTATGCAAGAGTTCCGCGAATTTGCGGTAAAAGGTAATATGATCGACTTGGCTGTCGGTGTGATTATTGGTGGGGCATTTGGTAAGATTGTTGATTCATTAGTGAAAGATATCATCATGCCATTGATTACCGTGATCACCGGTGGCGGTGTGGATTTCACACAAAAGTTCTTTGTTTTAGGCGATAACCCAAACAATTTACAGTCTTTAGATGAGTTAACCAAAGCAGGTGTAAATGTCCTGACCTATGGTAACTTCCTTACGATTTTAATTAATTTCATCATTTTGGCATGGGTAGTGTTCTTAATGGTGAAAATGATCAATCGTATGCGCCGTAAACAAGAAGAAGCTGCGCCAGAACCAGCGGCAACACCAGAAGATATCGAATTGCTACGTGAGATTCGTGATGAGTTAAAAAAACGTCAATAATGAAAAGACGAAGATAACAAAAATAAAACGGCACATCACGTGCCGTTTTTCTCTTTATGCTTGATGAAAAGACTGGTTTTTGTACAGATTTAATTTTATGATGCGCGCAGTTTGAACCCGTATTGTGATGCTGCATGAATCAATTATTTGTCTATGGGACCTTACGTCCAAATCATGAAAATGCTCACCTTTTAGAACGCATTGGTGGTATATGGCAAAAAGGCTATGTGCATGGCGTGGTCCATATTTTGGATTGGGGACCTGATAAAGGTTTATTTGCGATTGTACTTGATTCTAAGGCACCTGCTGTTGAGGGCTATTTTTTCTGTAGCGAAAAGTTGGCTGAACATTGGGATGCGTTGGATGAGTTTGAAGGGATACAGTATCAACGGGTAAAGGTGCAGGGGGTGTTAGCGTCTGGTGAACCTGTTGATGCGTGGACTTATGAGATGAAGGAAGCTTAATCAAGACCATGCTTATGGTGTGTTTGGACTTAAACACACCATATCTCGCTATATTTTAAAAATCCATACGGAATTTAATTTCTAATAAATGAAAACCAAATTGGCTTTTCACTGGGCCATGAAGTACTTTTTCAGCCGCAGTAAAGACCAATTTATCAATCACTGGAACCAACTGACCTTTTTTCACTTCGCCGAGCTCACCACCACGCTTAGCCGAGTTACAGGTGGAATATTGTTTGGCAATTTTAGCGAAATCGGCGCCATCGTGGATTTTCTTTTTCAGTTGTTCAGCGAGGTCTTTGTCTTTGACCAAAATATGACGAACAATGGCAGTTTTCATTTGGTTTTTCCTCGAACTATAGCCGTTGCTTTGGGCTTGGATTGCACTTTTTTCAGCGGTTGGCATTCTGGGCAAAACACCGAAGCGCGTTGTCCGAGTTTGATGTTTTCCAGCGTGGTTTCGCAGTTCACACACATTTCACCTGCTCGGCCATAAGCCAACAAGGTTTGTTGGAAATAGCCATTTTCTCCCATGGCGTTTGAATAGTCTCTTAAGGTCGAGCCTCCCAAGTTAATGGCCTGCTGCAAAATGCGTTTGATTTCGATCACCAATTGTTCAATTTGGCTATGCGTTAAACTCGATGCCACTTGCGCAGGGTGTATGCCCAAATTAAACAAACTTTCTGTGGCATAGATATTTCCAACACCAACCACTACATGATTATCCATGATTGCAACTTTTATGCCGACCTGCTTATTTTTCAGCTTTTGACTCAAATATTCAGTATTAAAATCTGTGTTCAGTGGTTCAGGCCCAAGCGTATCAATTAACTTGGCTTGTGAGTTTTCATCTAACCATAAGATACATCCAAAACGGCGCGGGTCATGGTAGCGTAGTTCGACATCTTCAAAACGAATAATTAAATGATCATGTTTTCTTAGAGGTTCGCCAATTTCACAAATCCGAAAACTACCCGACATGCCCAAATGCCAAAGCATGGTGTCCTGTTCAAAGCTTGCCAAAATGTATTTGGATCGCCGACTTAATTGAACTAAGCGCTGTCCGACCAGTTTGTTGAGATCTGCGGGAATTGGCCAACGTAGACTGGATTGACGAACTTCAACGCTGAGTACTTGCTGATCTAATAACGGTAATAAACTGGCTTTGGTGGTTTCAACTTCAGGTAATTCAGGCATGGCAACGTAAGATGATAAAACGTGAGCTTAATATTGCGGTGTACACGCAATATTGCAAGTAGTTTTGGCATCTGTCTTATTTTTCTAAGCATTTAAAACAAAATGAAAAGCAGAATGAGTACTTAGGTAGGAGTAGAGAGCAATTTTTATAGGGACAATCTTTGCACCATTTAAATCAAATCTTATATTTATAATTGTTGACTGAATTGATAACTTTTATGAATTAATAATAAAAAAATGCTGAGATCTTTCTTTGAAAATTATGTAATTTTCATTAAATTTTTCATCTAAATGAAGTGGATCTATATTCATTTTAAATCAGAGCTTAGGATTTCATACAACAGTTCACGCTTTCTTTATGTGCAACGGCAATGTCTGTTTTAGCAACAATGAGTCATGCTGAACAAGTTTTGGATGCTCATGGCCAGTACTTATTCGGTGACTGGCAGGGAAAACGAACTGAATTGGCGCAAAAAGGGATCAAGTTTGAAGCGAATGCGTTAACAGATACCAATTATTTAGCGGATGGTGGACGTAACACTGGTTGAAGTCTGACAACGACTTCTCAGTTTTGGCTAGGCACACAATTTGATTTAGAAAAGTTGGCAGGCTGGGAGGGATTCATCGTTCGTTTTGTTGCGACGTGTTGGATAATGCCTTGGTCTTGGGATTTGTAAGCTGCATTATTTTCTAAATGGATAGCCATAAAAGTGCAAAGGTTTGACAGCAGATTTGCACTTTTAGCGTTGAATGCAAGGCACTTTATTTGTTATAGATCATAGTGAGTACAGGGAGAGCTGTGATGTCATTATTATTTCAACCCATTCAATTTGGGGATTTAAAATTAACAAATAAAATTGTGATTGCGCCCATGTGCCAATACTCTGCCAATGATGCTGGTGAACTCAGCTATTGGCATGAGCAACAATGGGCCAATTATGCGTTGTCTGGTGCAGGCTTATGCATTGTCGAAGCGACAGCCGTACAAGCGATAGGCCGGATTAGTTTTGCAGACTTAGGACTGTGGAATGATTTGCAACGTGCGCAAATGAAGGCCTTACTTCAAAAAGTCAAAACACTCTCCCCAATGCCTTTTGCTATTCAACTGGCACATGCAGGGCGTAAAGCATCGACCGACCGTCCTTGGTCGGGAAAGGGGCAGATCAAACCGAATCAGACGCATGGTTGGCAAACGGTGTCTGCTAGTGATGTGCCTTTTAAGCCCGAAGAGCATGCTCCACATGCTTTGAGTGTGACAGAAATGCAAGACATCATAGATGACTTTGCCAGTGCCGCTGTGCGTGCAGTAGATGCAGGTTTTGAGCTGATCGAACTACATGCAGCCCATGGCTATTTGCTGCATCAATTCATGTCGCCCCTGTCAAACCGACGGACGGATGAATATGGTGGAAGCTTTGAAAACCGCATTCGATTTACCTTAGAAGTGTTCCAAGCCATTAAACAAGCCGTTCCTGAAAACTATCCCGTGGGCGTGCGTTTATCTGCAACTGACTGGATGGAGTCGACCGCAACAGAAAGTTGGGACATTGATTCAACGGTAGGTCTATCCAAGGCATTGGAGCAACTCGGTGCAGCTTATATTCATGTCTCAAGTGGTGGCTTGCATGTGGAACAAAACATTCAGATCAAGGCCAAATATCAAGTACCTTTTGCTCATGCGGTGAAGCAAGCAGTGCAAATTCCTGTGATTGCGGTAGGACTGATTACAGAAGCGAAGCAGGCTGAACATATTTTGGAAGCGCAAGAAGCTGATGCAATTGGTCTGGCGCGGGCTATGCTGTATGACCCACGATGGCCGTGGCATGCCGCCGCAGAACTGGGAGGAAAAGTCTCTATCGCACCACAGTATTTACGGTGTCAGCCACATGGAATCAAAGATTTATTTTCTGCGTTCTAAGCCCATAAGTCTTTTTAAATATTTCAACTGAGTAAAGATGTGTTCTAGGATAGGTCTTTACTTACATCATCTGGAAAAGGAATAACTTGAATGATTTTCTCGGTAATTTTTCCAGTCTTTTTTTTGCTATTTCTTGGCTTCATTTCAGTCAAAATTCAATTGCTTGCTAAAGAACAAATTATAGCAATCAGTGCCTTTGTTATTAAAATTGCATTACCTGCTTTATTGCTGCACGCCTTGGCATCAAAGGACCTGCATGAAATTTGGTATCCGTCCTATTTCTTTGTTTATGCCGTTGTGACTTTTGGTTTATTCATTTCGGCTTTTATTCTCGGTCAAAAGCTTTTTAATAATCACTTTACCCACGCTTCAGTCTTCTCACTGGGTGCATCTATGTCCAATACAGGTTTATTGGGGGCCGCTATTTTGACGCTGCTGATGGGGAGTGAAGCGATGATTTATATTTCATTGGTGGTGATCATTGAAAGTGTATTTTTGGTTCCATTGATGCTCACTTTGGCTGAAATAGGCCGACAAAGGCAAGCCAATGTTGCTTCCATTTTAAAGACTACATTTCTTACTTTATTTAAAAACCCATTGTTCTTGTCGGTGATGATTGGCATGAGCTGTGCGATGTTTGAAATTAAAATTCCGCATTTAATCGACCAAGTGTTTGCAATGTTAGGTCAGACTGCCTCGCCTTTAGCCTTGTTTATTATTGGTGGTGGAATGGTCGGTCTCACTATTCAGTCTTTTAACCTGCAAACGGTTTATCTGGTGGTGTCTAAAAATATTTGTATGCCAATATTGGTTTATTTAGGACTGACCTATTTGACTGCATTGGACCAAAAGATGATTTATGCAGGGACCTTGATTGCAGCCTTACCGATGCCATCTCTATTTGGTATTTTTGGGCAAGTGTATGGTTTGAATGAAAAAGCACTCACCCCATTGATGATCAGCACGTTATTGAGTTTTGTGGTGGTCAGTGTCTTGATTGGTCTTTGGTGGTAAAAAAATACTCTCCTTGGAGAGTATTTTTGAAGAAAATATTTATTTTTTAACCGCTGCTGTTGCAGGGGACTTGGCTTGATTCGCCATCATGGTTTCAACCTGTGCTAATGACTCTTTCGCTTGTGGCACATTTTCTTTGGCTAGAGCAGTAAAAATTTTCTTCGCCTCTGGTAAGTTCTGCGGAATGATATTGCCATTGGCAAACATATTGCCCACGGCCATTAGGGCAGGAATGTAACCTTTTTTGGCTAAGTCTTGAATGCTGTTGAGACCTTTTTGAATCGGCGCTTCTTGTTTGTTTTTAAAGCCTGTGCTGATGTCGTACAAGGCTTGTGCATGAATGGCTTGATAGTTGCCTTTTTTCACCAAAGGATCAAGTTTCTTCAGGGCTAACTTTTCAGACTCTGGTTTATTTTCAGAAAATAACAGCACGGCATATTCAACAGTTGCATCATCAAAGCCTAGTTTAGAGGCAGCTTCAAAGTGTTGTTTGGCTTTGTTGAGGTCTTGTGGCAAGCCTAAAGTGCCAGTGACATAGTTTTTCGCAAGCACGTAGTGTGCAACAGGGTAGCCTTTGTTTGCAGCCTCTTGGTAGAGTTGAATGGCTTTCTTCTCATTCTTCGCCGTGCCTTGACCTGTTTGCGTCAAATACGCCAAGTTATACATAGCTTGCGGGTTGCCAGATTTCGCCAGTTTTTCTAAAGCTTGATATGCCCCTGTCATATTGTTGGCTTTGACCATTTCTTCAATTTTGGCAAATTCGGGGTTGGTCGTATCTTGGGTGGTGGCTGCAAGTGCAAACTGGCTAGAAAGAGCAATTAAGCTTGCAAGTACGATTTTCTTCATGCTGTATAAACCTTTTTCGTACACATAAGTCCATCTATGTGCGTATTTGTTTTTAGTCATTTCACATCATAAGTTGAATTGTGTGAATGTAAATATCTGAATTGTGTTTTGGTCTTACAAATTTCCGTTGATTATTTTGATCCAAATATATTTTTCCAATACAAACCACATGCTCTAAGATGGGAAGGATTCAAATGTGTTATGGGTATTAGCAACTGATCGGCTTCGCTTTTTCATTAGGTTTATGGCTTAGATTCTGTTTAAATAGCGCTGAAAATGAGTAGTGAGTTCAGCATGTTTATTAAGTCAATTAAGCGAAATTATTTAAAAGTTTTGGCCGATGAGTCGATTCCAGATGGCGAAAAAATTGATGCCTTATTGATGAAATTGGGTGGTGAGTTTTTAGTGAGCAAAGATGACCGTGTATATATCTTTGAAAAAGATGGTGTGACCGCAAAATTTGATGCTAAACATGCACGAGATTTTTCATTTAAAGACTATCTCTGCAAAGACATGAATAAGCTGTTTCATGATTTTTGATGTTTAATATTCATTGAAGATGAGTGAACTATTAAATAAGACTCTAAAAATAGTTTAAGTCCTTGGATGAGCCTTTTACCCAAGTACTGATGCTTGCTATAGAGTTAAAGCAATATTTTTTATGTTCTGTTTATAGCCGCAGAACGAATGTGAATGGATTTACCCACTGCAAAGATACTTGCAGTGGTCAGGCTAAAAGATAATATAAAATAATAGTTTGTATATGAATAGCTTATGCGATTTTCTAGCAAAAGTATTTGACTCTGTGCTTATCATTCAAGTTATATCATATAAAAAGAAGCTTACTTTTCATAAGATGAATCGAGACCTATCTAAAATGATAAAAATATTCTCAATCTTATTCATATGTTTAATGGGTTCAATGACAAGTTTAGCAGGGCAGCCCAATCTTGTTCCTCATCAAATCAATTTGAAAAATGGGAAGCGTTTTTCTCTAAATCTGCCAGCAAATTACGACATCATTCCTGCGGCTGAGGGTTTAAAACGCGTTCGTTTTTTTAGCAAAGCACCTGACAGTAGAATGTTTGTAACGGATATGCACGATTTGACCGACAATAAAAAAGGCATTGTTTATATTTTGGATGAGTGGAATGCTGAAACGGGGAAATTCGGCAAAATTATTCCTTATATGACGGGGTTAAAAAATCCAAATTCAGTCCAATTTTATACCGATTCTTCAGGACAAGATTGGGTGTATTTGGCTGAAACGCATCAGCTCACCCGACGAAAATTTACCCAAGATGAAATAAAATCCACGGGCAAAGCTGAAGTTCTAGCGACGTTTCCTGATTATGGTTTAAGTTATAAATATGGGGGCTGGCATCTAACACGAACTATTGCCGTAGGTGGGAACGGAAAAATTTATGTTTCCGTGGGTTCGAGTTGTAATGCTTGTGTCGAGAAAGAAAAAGTTAGAGCAACTGTTTTAGAAATGAATCCCGATGGTTCGGAACAAAAGGTTTTTGCCACAGGTTTACGCAATGCAGTGGGTTTGAGATGGATAGGTAAATTTTTATTTGCTACCAATCAAGGTGCAGATCATCTAGGTAAACATAAACCTGATGAAACTTTTTATGCACTTAAGCGTGATGTCGATTATGGTTGGCCATCTTGTTATTCGTCGAATGGTCAAATTTTTGCAGATCCAAAATTTAAACGTTCAACAGGATGTAAAAATGTACCGTCTCCTTATGTTTATTTCCCATCACATTCATCTGCTCTAGGCTTTGACTATTTTGATGATCCAAATACGGATGACACCATTAAAAATTCATTTTTAGTGGCTCTGCATGGTTCTACGGATGCCACGATTGGTCATGGTTATAAAATTGTGATTATGCGTAAAGGGCAAAAATTACAGACCTTTATGGATGGTTTTTTAGTGGATAAAACGGTAAATGGGCGACCCGCAGATATTTACCGAGTTGATGAAAATTCTTTTTATTTTTCAGATGATAAGGGCGGTGTGGTTTATTATGTGAGGCGGAAATAGTGTATTCATTTTTTTGATTCCGCACACCCAAATAACTATTTGAATTTAATTTTTAGCAACACATGGGAATTGATCAACTCCGACTCCTTCATGCATACACAAGTGTGTTTCGATGTAGTTAGTACTGTTGATTGTAACTAACTTTGGATGTGAACTTGGCATTTCAGCTTGAATTAAATTAATTTTATCGTCCATACCAACAAGGTAGCCTAGCTGATCACCATGAGGAAGCCCATTTTTAAAAGGCTCAATGGATGATATGTGATTATTTTTATATGTGATTTTTTGTGTATGATTTTTATCAATAACCAAAGTAAAAGTACTTCTCAGATTTTGAGTCTCACCGCCTGCAATATAAAACCCTGTTTCCTCTGTAAATGATGCCATATTCCCAATATTATCTTTATATTTCACTTCTAAAGTGATAATTGGATCGCTAAATTGTTTATTACCATCGTTTGGAGAAGTTTCGATTTTTAAATAAGTAATGAACTTAGAAAAAGATTTTGCAGTACCAACTAACTTATCATCTTTTATCATTCCCGTACTTAGTGTGGTGTTATGTATTTTCGATATAAACCTGACATTATTTGATGTATTTTTTGTATATTGTTCTAGTAGGCTGTCATATTCTGTTCGAAGTTCTACTTCGCCCATAATTTTTCCATTTACACATTCCGCTTTCATTGGAATGATTTGAACATTTTTGTTTATTATTATCGTTTCTTTTGATGGGATATTATCTGCATCTTTTCGAGTATTTGATTTATCTTCTATAGCTAGTGGTTTACTCAACAATAAATTGGCAAGTCTATTCTGTTCTTTTTGAGAGATTGGACAAGGCCATTCTTGTTTTGTGCTTGATGGGGCAAATAAATCTTCTTTTACTAAATCATTCCGATCTTTGATATACAGTTCTAGAAACTTTTGCTGAGTAGGATTAGATAGTTTAGGATAATCAAAAGCAAAAGTGATAGAAGAGACAGAAGTTAATATTACAGTCCCCAATTTTTTCATAAAGTGTCTCTTATTATAGATTTAATTATATTAATGAAAATTACAAGTAAATTATAAACTTACTTGTAATTTTAAAGGCTTACTGCGGTCGTGCCACATCACCATTTAAGCGTTCCGGTAAGTCTAAAACTGTCACATCCAGTTCGCTCAAAGACTCAGGACGTGCCACCACCAATGCAACATAACCGCCATCAATTGCAGTGCTGTTCACCACTTGAATACCTTTATTCAACTGTTCCGCTTGCGCAGGTGCACTGCCTGTACCCTGAATTAAATGCAACCATGCTTTTGGTTTGGCTTTAAACCATAAACGCGCAATCACTTCCTGACCCAAGTAACACCCTTTGTCATAGTGCACGCCTTCACGTTGGTGTAAACGAAGCTCTTGAGGTTGAAACACATGCTCAATCGCTTGGTCGATAAACGCTTCACCATGAGTAATGGCTTGCACTTGCCATGCTGCAATATTGGTAGGCTCAGCAGAGAAGGTGGTACGGTCTTGCGTAAAGGTTGGAAAAACTGAACCCATAGGTTCAAGTTTCATTTTAGAGAAGGCACCAAACTTTTTAATGTGTTTCGCAAACTCTTCCGACTGGTCTTGAGTGGTGACAATTTCAAAGTGCTCAGGGTTACGTTTTGTCAGCCACAAACCAAAGTGGATACGACCTTTCAAGTCACAAATGGCAGTGTATTGCGTTGTATTTTCAGCTAAAGCTTCAACGTTGACCGTTACTTGACCTTGTAAAAATTTGAGTGCATCTACACCAATTAAAGTGAAAGAGGAGAAAGCTAGATCGCTCATGAATTGCTCGCCTACCTTAAAATCTAATACTAAAGAATTAGGGCTATTTTCCGCTATTTTTCAGAAAAAATCATATTTAGAGTAAATATTTAAAAGTTAATGTAACTAAATATTTCAAAACCCCCTGTTTTTATACCTAAGATTATGAAATATAAACGATTTGGGAAATGGGTTTTCGACAGTGTAGTATGCCTAGCAGACAAAGATGAATTGTCTAGTAAAGACAGTGAAGAAAAATGAAACACCAAAGGCAGGAACGCTATGAACAATAATCACCGCAAACCACTGCAAGGCACCCAGCTAGAATACTTTGATGTGCGAGAAGCCGTTGAACAGATTCAGCCAGGCGCTTATGCAAAACTTCCATACACCTCAAAAGTATTGGCTGAACAGTTAGTGCGTCGTTGTGATCCTGCCATTTTGGAGCAGTCACTAAAAGAACTGATTTTCTCAAAACAAGATCACGATTTCCCTTGGTATCCTGCACGTGTGGTATGTCATGACATTCTTGGACAAACGGCATTGGTTGACCTTGCAGGTCTACGTGATGCGATTGCTGACCAAGGCGGTGACCCATCGAAAGTGAATCCTGTTGTACCGACTCAGTTGATTGTCGATCACTCTCTTGCTGTGGAATACGGTGGTTTTGATCCAGATGCCTTTGAGAAAAACCGCGCCATTGAAGACCGTCGTAACGAAGACCGGTTCCATTTTATTGAATGGACTAAGACTGCTTTTGAAAATGTCGATGTGATTCCTGCGGGGAATGGCATCATGCACCAAATCAATTTGGAGAAAATGTCTCCAGTGGTACAAAGTCGTGATGGCGTGGCATTCCCAGATACTTGTGTCGGTACAGACTCACACACACCACATACCGATGCGCTCGGTGTCATTTCGATTGGTGTGGGTGGTTTAGAAGCTGAAAATGTGATGCTCGGTCGTGCGTCTTGGATGCGTCTTCCAGACATTATTGGTGTTGAATTTGTTGGACAACGTCAAGCGGGTATTACCGCAACAGATATCGTTTTAGCGTTAACTGAATTTTTGCGTAAAGAACGTGTCGTCGGTGCATATCTTGAGTTCTTTGGTGAAGGTGCAGACAGCATGTCAGTGGGTGATCGTGCCACGATTTCCAATATGACGCCTGAATATGGCGCAACGGCGGCAATGTTCTATATCGACCAAAATACGATTGATTATTTAACCCTGACAGGTCGTGAAGCTGAGCAAGTTGCACTGGTTGAAACCTATGCCAAAGAAATCGGTCTTTGGGCATCGGATATGAAACAAGCGGAATATCCACGTGTCCTTCGCTTCGATCTTTCAACAGTAACACGTAATATTGCAGGTCCATCGAACCCACATGCTCGTGTATCGACTGCGGATTTAAAAGAAAAAGGCATTGCAGGCGTGGTTGAAAACCGTACCGATGGTTTAATGCCTGATGGTGCTGTGATTATTGCTGCCATTACTTCGTGTACCAATACATCAAACCCACGTAATACCGTCGCAGCTGGTCTATTGGCGCGTAAAGCCAATGAATTGGGTTTAACCCGTAAACCATGGGTGAAATCATCATTTGCACCGGGTTCTAAAGCGGCTGCTTTGTATCTTGAAGAAGCAGGTGTGTTGGACGACTTAGAAAAACTCGGTTTTGGGATCGTGGCCTATGCATGTACCACCTGTAACGGGATGTCGGGTGCTTTAGACCCTAAACTACAACAAGAAATTATTGACCGTGACTTGTATGCAACAGCGGTACTTTCAGGTAACCGTAACTTCGATGGTCGTATCCATCCTTATGCAAAACAAGCATTCTTGGCATCACCTCCGCTGGTTGTGGCTTATGCGATTGCAGGAACCATTCGTTTTGACATCGAAAAAGATGCTCTAGGAAACGACAAAGACGGCAATCCAATTTATTTGAAAGACATTTGGCCTTCGGATGCTGAAATTGATGCGTTGGTCAAAGAGGCGGTGAAACCTGAACAGTTCCGTAAAGTGTATATTCCAATGTTTGACTTAGGTGTCACTGAAAAAGCGGCAAGTCCTTTATATGACTGGCGTCCGCAAAGTACTTATATCCGCCGTCCGCCCTACTGGGAAGGGGCTTTGGCTGCACCTCGTACACTGGCAAATATGCGTCCGCTTGCCATCTTGCCTGACAACATCACCACGGATCATTTATCTCCATCGAATGCAATTATGATGGATTCGGCAGCAGGTGAATATCTGCATAAAATGGGCGTACCTGAGGAAGACTTCAACTCTTATGCAACACACCGTGGTGACCACTTGACTGCACAACGTGCAACCTTTGCGAACCCGAAACTGTTTAATGAAATGGTGGTTCGTTCAGACGGTACGATCAAGCAAGGTTCTAAAGCACGTGTTGAGCCTGAAGGCGAAGTAATGCGTATGTGGGAAGCCATTGAAACGTATATGAATCGTAAGCAACCGTTGATCATTATTGCAGGTAAAGACTATGGTCAGGGTTCTAGCCGTGACTGGGCGGCTAAAGGCGTGCGTCTTGCAGGTGTTGAAGCGATTGTAGCGGAAGGTTTTGAGCGTATTCACCGTACCAACTTAGTGGGTATGGGCGTGTTACCACTTGAGTTTAAAGCGGGTGTTGACCGTAAAACGTTGAAGCTAGATGGTACGGAGCTGTATAGCGTGATTGGTAATATTGCGCCGCGTTCGACGTTAACTTTAGTGATTGAGCGTGCGACGGATGAAGGTAAGAGTGAAATTGTTGAAGTGCCTGTCACTTGTCGCCTAGATACTGAAGAAGAAGTGTCTGTATATGAAGCGGGTGGTGTATTGCAACGCTTTGCGCAGGACTTTTTAGAAGGGAATGTGGTCTGAAGTAATTAGATGAAAAAATAATAGCCCGATTCCATAAAAAGGATCGGGCTGTTAATTTTTTGATTTTGATGAATATAATTTATACGAAACTCTGTGTTTTATTGAATATTTGATGAAAATGAACTAATTTAAAAGTAACTTTTTACTTTTATATATAAGAATATGTTACCTGTCCAAATTAATTTAAAAGATAAAGATCTTTTTGGCAATGATGCTGCTGATCAGGAGAAAGATGATGTATTTAGAAGCTATGCCATGGAGCGCCCAGAATTAGCAGAATTTGTAGATAATTCAGAAACAATTCAAATAGCTAGAGCATATAAAGGGGAAGGAAAGTCCGCTATTTTGAGAATGGTTAAAGAGAAATTAGAACAAAATAATAAGTTAATCGTTATTAATTCAACAGGTGTCGCTTTATCACCTGATTTAGAATCGGATGATTCAGATACTTGGACGAGAGCTTGGAAGAAAAAAATTCTAAATTTAATAGCTAATGAAATAGGAGCCAAAATTGGATTTGCATATAATGATGATGCAACCAGTTTGGTTGAACAGGCCGAGATGAATGGTTTTAAATCTCGCTCTTTTATCTCGCATATTGTTGATAGATTGAAAATTAATGGTGTACCCGAACGTAAAAGAGAAGCTGTTGCGGATGTAGAAAGTATATTGGAGCGCTGGACTGATGGTGGCGGAATTTGGTTAATAGTTGATGATATTGATCAAAATTTTCAAAATACTTCAAAAAACAAGTTAAAAGTTGCAACTTACTTTACTGCTATTAGGCAGATTGTTAATGCTTTACCAGAAATACGTATTAGAACAAGTGTTAGGCCTAATGTCTGGAAGATAATAAAAAGAGAATATGAAGCGTTATCTCATATTGAACAGTATATGGTTGATATACGCTGGGAACATGGAGATATTGAGCAGTTGTTAGCAAAACGTATACAAGGTTATTTAGAAAGAACGGGGCAATGGAGTGATTTTAGTATCGGACTTCCTAGTGATTTAAATTCAAGAAATACAAAATTAATATCATTAATATTTGAAGAAAATATGATGTGGGGAACAAATAATCGTACTAGGCCGACTTCAATTGTATTGGCAACTTTATCTCGATATAGACCTAGATGGCTTGTTGAATTATGTAAAGAATCAGCAAAATCATTAAATCACAGTGCTGATAAAATAACTTTCCCAACTATTGATAATCAATTAGAGGATTTTGGAAAAAGAAGGATTGATGACACTATTGCTGAGTTTATATCACAGTGTCCTCAGATAGAAGAATTGATAGTTGCTTTTTCAAAGCAAAATGAAAGATATAAAACGGCAGAGTTATTGACTCTTATTGATAATAAAATATTAAATCATATTAACGTAAAAATGTATGGTTTGGTTGGAAAGCCCAATAATAGAGAAGTCGCACATTTTTTATTTCAAATAGCTTTTATTACAGCACGACAGGATAATGAAGATGGTAGTTATGATCATATTTCATTTGAAAAAAACCCATCGCTCTTAAAAAGTAGAACTAATGTAGATGACGGAATGTTATGGGAAATACATCCAGTTTTTCGTCAAGCACTACATCTTAAAAATGTAGAAACTAAACAAGCACAGCAGGCAAAACAAAGAAGACAGCGTAGAAGGGGTTAGAAAGAAATGTAAGATTCTTTAACTTATTCTTTAGTTAAGGGTGATATTTGTTAACC
>NZ_BKFU01000054.1:0-25012 GCF_008980265.1 Acinetobacter sp. TUM15064
TGTTGATTTTTTTTGATAATTGAAGCTAATTTATTTTAAATATAAAGTGTTCCTATCAAATATAACGGGCTAATCGCCAACCTACTTTGAAGGAAATGAGATGAAATCAATGATAAAAGCTGCGATTGCGACCACGATTTTGGGTGTGGCTACAATCAGTTCTACATTTGCTGCGGAAACTCAAAAGCCAACGGTGGTACTGGTTCATGGTGCATTTTCTGATGGTTCGGCATGGAGCAGAGTGATTCCTTTATTACAAGACAAAGGTGTCAATGTCGTTGCTGTACAAAATCCATTGAGTTCATTATCTGATGATGTGAAGGCGACACAACGCGTTTTAGATATGCAGAAAGGTCCTGTGGTTCTCGTTGGACATTCTTGGGGTGGTGTTCCTGTGACTCAAGTTGGTCAACAGGGCAAAGTAAAAGCATTGGTTTATGTTGCTGCATTTGCTCCATCTGAAGGACAATCTGTGGTTGATGTTTCGAAAGATTATCCGACGCCATCTGGTTTTAGTCATCTTGTCGCAGATAAAGATGGATTTGTAACATTAAGCTTAGAAGGTGTTCAGAAGCATCTTGCGCCAGATGTTGCTGCAAAACAAACGCGCTTAATGTTCGCTACACAAACGCCAACGAACAGTCATAATTTTGAAGAAAAGGTGACTGTCGCGGCATGGAAGACGAAACCTTCATGGTATGTCGTGAGTCAGCAAGACTATATGCTTCAACCTGCTGCACAGGTAGCAATGGCAAAAAAAATCTCAGCACATGTTACAACGCTGCAAGCAGGGCATACGCCACAGATTTCTCAACCCAAAGCAGTCGCTAAAGTGATTCTTGAAGCTGTGCTGTGAATGCGGTATCGAAATAGTAGCGTTAAATTGCCCTAGATTACTAGATTATAAGTGAGGGGGTCCTATATCTGTGTATGGGTGATTCTTGTACAGAATGTGGGGCCAAACAATGGTGGAGTTTGGTCACGAATAGTATGATCCAATATTTCCCAAACAGACAAATTTAACAGTTGGTCGTGTAGGTTAGTCTGCTTGGGGAATTAATCAATGGATTGAGCCTAAGTTGACGAGTTGTTAATGATAGGGAGCTTCGGCTCCCTTATTTTTTGTTATAAATGCCACTTATAAAGGTTGCAAACGTAAAGCATCTACCAATAACCGAAATAATGGTGAGGATTCTCGACGGCTTGGATAATACATATAGTAAGGGGAATAGCACATATCCCAGTCTTCTAAAATCGGGATGAACTCACCATTTTTGAGCTCATTTTCAACCATCACTTTGGGTAACCAAACTAAGCCATGTCCCTCTAGTCCTGCTTTTAATTGTAATCGGGCATGGCTAACGACAAGCGAATATTCGGGCGTGATGGAAATTGTTTTATTGGGCTCTTGAACATCTTTAAACTCCCAAGCTTGTATTCGCTCATGCGTTGGTAAACGTAAGCCAATACAACGATGATGATGCAATTCATCAGGTGTTTGGGGCGTAGAGAATTGTTTTAAATAGCTTGGTGAGGCCAATGTCATCATTTCTAAAGCATCACTTACACGTACTGAAATCATATCCTTATGTACAGTGTCACCAAGACGAATTCCAATATCATAGCGATCTTTGACAATATCAGAAAATGCATAATCCATTGTTAGCTCAAGCTGAACATCGGGATAATCACGCATAAATTTAGATAATTTATCCCAAAGAAGAACATTCAATGTGATTTCTGTACCATTAACTCTTAACTGGCCACGAGGATTGTCTCGAAAAGAATTTAAGTTATTGAGTTTTTGTTCAATGCCACTGAGTAGCGGTTCAATATCATTAAAAAGCTGCTCACCTTCTTGTGTCAAAGAAACACTTCTTGTTGTGCGATGCAGTAATTTGATATCAAGGCGTTGCTCGAGCATTTTAACAGTATAGCTCAAAGCAGATTGAGAAACGCCCATTTGTCCTGCTGCTTTGGTAAAACTTCCAGATCGAGCAACGGTCAAAAAAGCTTTTAAATCATCAAGATTTTCAGACATGGAACCTCACCATTGAACCAAATTTTTAATAATGGCTAAAGCTTAAATTCGATTAATGGATTTATATTAATAAAATTTTTGTATAAGTGTAATCGAAATTCACCCGCTAGTTGTTCATTTTTTGTCAGGTTACAGTGTTGTCATGATGAATATCAAACAACGATTCAAAGGTAAAGACCATGCAAACTGTCAAATTAAATAATGATGTTGAAATGCCGTTGGTAGGTTTTGGTGTATTTCAAATGAATGATCCTGCTGAATGTGAACAAGCGGTTTTACATGCAATTGATGCAGGTTATCGACTGATTGATACAGCGGCGTCTTATCAAAATGAAACCGAAGTTGGCAAGGCAATTCGCCAAAGCAATATTGCACGTGATGAATTATTTGTGACCACTAAACTGTGGCTACAAGACACAAATTATGAAGGTGCTAAAGCGCAATTCGAGCGTTCACTCAATCGCTTACAAATGGAGTATGTCGATTTATATTTAATTCATCAACCGATCGGTGATGTACATGGTGCATGGCGTGCAATGGAGGAACTGCATGCGGAAGGTAAGATTCGTGCTATTGGAGTCAGTAATTTTCATCCAGACCGTTTGGCTGATCTGATTGCTTTTAATCAAATTAAACCCGCAGTCAATCAGGTTGAGATCAACCCATTCCACCAACAACTACATTCAGTACCTTGGATGCAGGCACATCATATTCAACCTGAAGCTTGGGCACCTTTTGCAGAAGGGCGTAACAATTTATTTGGTCATCCTGTGTTGCAACAGATTGGTCTGAAATATGGAAAATCTATCGGTCAGGTGGTTCTACGCTGGTTATTGCAACGCAATGTCGTGTCATTAGCGAAATCGGTACGTCAAGAGCGCCTAGTTGAAAATATTAATATTTTTGACTTTGAATTATCTGTTGAAGATATTAACCAAATCACAGCGTTGGATACAGCAACCAGTTCATTTTTCTCACACCGTGATTCAGCCATGATCGAGTGGTTAGCCAGCCGAAAACTAGATGTCTAATTGAACCATTGATTTAAGCATTGAGGAATAACAATGAAATTTTTACAAACGGTTTTAATGTCAGCTGCGATCACCAGTTCGGGTGCAGGTTTTGCAGCAGATCAAAAAGATAATCCATTTGGACTGGTTTATGGTGGTGCAATCATGAAAAATGTAAAAGGTCAGGTCAATATTCATCCTGTCACTTATAAACTCAATGGTTTGGATATTGTTGCCAATGTCTATACACCAGCCAACTATGATGCCAGCCAGAAATATCCTGCAATCGTTGTTGCACATCCTAATGGTGGTGTGAAAGAACAAGTTGCTGGACTATATGCGCAACGTTTAGCTGAACAAGGTTATATCACCATCACGGCTGATGCTGCTTATCAAGGTGGTAGTGGCGGGCAGCCCCGTAGTGTTGATAAACCGACCAACCGCATTGAAGATATTCATGGTATGGCTGATTTTATTACCCAGTATGCAGGTGTAGATAGCCAACGTCTTGGTTTATTTGGAATTTGTGGTGGCGGTGGTTATTCATTGTCAGCAGCAAAAACGGATAAGCGCTTTAAAGCGGTTGCAACGCTAAGTATGTTTAACTCTGGACGTGTGCGTCGTAATGGTTTTGCAGACTCTCAATTGGATAGTATTCAACAACGTCTAGAACAAGCCTCTCAAGCAAGAGCACAAGAAGTTGCTGGTGGTGAAATTTTATATTCGGGTGATGCGAACTTAACCAAAGAACAAATCGCCAAACTACCATTCGAGCTTTATCGCCAAGGTTATGAATATTATTGGACGACACATGCGCATCCAAACTCAACTTTTAAATATACCACCAGTAGTTTGCTTGACCTCATGCGTTGGGATGCAACAGATCAAATTGATTTAATCCATCAGCCTTTATTAATGATGGCTGGTAGCAAAGCCGACACCTTATACATGACTGAAGATGCCTTTGCCAAAGCCACAGGCACTCAAGATAAAACATTGTTCAAAATACCCAATGCTTCACATATGGATACCTACTGGAAACCTGAATATGTCGAACAAGCAATGCAGCAATTGACGTCTTTTTACGGCACAAAATTGAAATAACGACTTGAGACAATAACTCGAAATAACTCTTTTAAGGGCTATACGATAGCGCAATGGTTTTCATCAAGTTTTGAATGCATTGCTTAATGCTCTGAATATATGAGATGAAAATGTTATGAAGAATCAAATCAATACCTTGCTGATGATGAGCTCTATCTCGGGAATGGCTTGGGCTGATAGTCCAACTGAACAACGGATCACTCGGGCAGATCAGTTCAGTATTCAATCGGCGCCTGCAAATTTTTTTTCAGGGAATGCAAATTTTTCACGTTTGCCTGTAATGCCATCTCAAGGGGATATTGCTCCCGCAGTGGTGAATTTTGCAGCAGGGACGATCACCAACTGGCATACCCATCCTAAAGGGCAATATCTCATTGTGACTGAGGGTGAAGGACGTACTCAGGAATGGGGAAAACCCATCCAAACCATTCATAAAGGTGATGTGATTTGGTGTCCACCCAATGTCAAACATTGGCATGGGGCAAGTGAACACAGTTCTATGTCACATATTGCGATGAGTCCAGTTGCCACGGATGGTAAAAGTGTAACGTGGTTAGAAAAAGTAAATTTATCTACAGAACAAAGCCAGTCACAAGAACAAAAACCGTCACCGTCAGTTACAACAGCTCAAGCTATACAACTGAGTAGTAAGCAATTAAGTACTCAGCAATTCAGTTTAATTCCAATTGCTGCATTTACGGCAATCGGTGATATGAACAAACTCAAGCCTGCACTCATTCAAGGTTTGGATCGTGGTTTAACCGTGAATGAAATTAAAGAAGTGTTTGCACATCAATATGCTTATGTGGGTTTTCCACGTGCTTTAAATGGCATGCTCACTTTTAAAAGGCTGCTCGAAGAAAGAGAAAAGCAAGGTATCCATGATCTACAAGGTGCAACAGCAAGTGTCCTGCCAAATACGACCAATTACTATCAACTGGGTAATGAAACATTAGCCAAACTACAAAAACGTGAGCTGAGCGATGCTGAAAAACCATTGTTTGAGAATTTTTCTCCGACCATAGATTACGCTTTAAAAGCACATTTGTTTGGCTATCTGTTTAGTCGAGATAATTTATCTGCTTTAGATCGTGAATTGGTGGTGCTCAGTACACTTTCTACTTTAGAGGGTGTGGATTCGCAGCTCGCATCACATTTGAAAATTACTCAAAATCTTGGTGTGGATGCCGTACACATGGAGCGTTTCATTGATGTTTTATCGCAACAGGTCGATGCGGAAATGGCGAAAAATACACAACGTGTATTTCAGCAGATCTCAAGCAATCCATGAGCTCAATATTAAGATATTTTAATTTTTAGGTAATCCAAATGAATATTAAACACAAGAAAGCGAATTCTTTAAATACTGCTTTTTTTAAACCTACTTTTTTAAAAGCGACTCATTTAAAAGTGATTGTTTTATCCATGTTGTCATTTTCAATATCAGCTTGCCAAAACATGAATAAACCATCATCAAGTTTCAGTATTGCCCAACAAGGTAATTTTGCTGCGGGCGGGACTGTGAAACAAAGTATAGGCCAGTTCGATGAGATCGAATTATTTAACCCACAAGGTCAAACCTTGCATGGTGATCATGCTTCTGTGTTTTATCAGATTCCTAAACATGCGCGTACTTATCCTTTGGTGTTTCTACATGGTGCAGGTCAATCAGCTAAAACATGGGGAACAACGCCTGATGGTCGAGAGGGGTTTCAAACCATTTTCTTGCGTCAACATTTCCCTGTGTACTTGGTCGATCAACCGCGCCGTGGTCAAGCAGGACAATCGACTGTAGCAGAGAATATTTCGGCACAAACACAAGATCAGGCTTGGTTCAATATGTTCCGTATTGGGCAATATCCAAACTATTTTAAAGGTGTGCAATTTGCCAAAGATCAAGCCACGCTAAACCAATACTTCCGCCAAATGACACCAAATACAGGGGCTTATGATGAGCAAGTGATTAGCGATGCAATGGTTGATGTACTGAAAAAATCGGGCGATGCCGTACTCATTACTCATTCCCAAGGTGGTGGACCAGGCTGGTGGACGGCAATCAAATCGAATCAAGTCAAAGGCATTGCGGCATATGAGCCTGGTAGTGGTTTTGTTTTCCCTGAAAATGAATTGCCTGAAGACATGCCAAGTGGGACAGGGACATTAAAGCCAACAGCGATAAAAATGGCAGACTTCCAAAAATTGACCAAAATACCAATCATCATTTATTACGGCGATAATATTCCGATGGAGAAAAGTGCTAATCCAGCCGAAGACAATTGGCGTGTTCGCTTAAAAATGGCACAACTTTGGGTGAATAAAATCAATCAGCACGGTGGAAAAGCAACATTGGTTCATTTACCTGATATCGGTGTTTATGGAAATACCCATTTTCCTTTTTCTGATTTGAATAATGCGAAAATTGCACAATTACTCTCAGTATGGTTAAAGGAGAACAAATTGGACTAAGTGAGCAGATTATTCTGAAGAATGATCTTAAGTAAACGTTTTTTCGAATCTTACTTTCCTATTTGTTGAGTACTTTAAATGTGTATTTCTCCCACTGCTGTTCAACCATCTAATACGCTAAACACCACCAGTTGGTTATTTATGGTGATATTGGGTGCGTTGATGGCATTTACATCACTATCGACAGATATTTATTTGCCTGCCATGCCACAAATGGAAAAGGATTTACAGGGCAATGTTGAACTCACCATTACAGGTTTTCTCGCTGGTTTTGCAGTGGCACAACTGATTTGGGGACCGATTAGCGATCGTATTGGACGAAAAAAACCATTATTTATGGGGCTGATTATTTTTGTGATAGGTTCGATAGGTTGTGCTTATTCTCAAACGATTGAACAAATTGTATTTTGGCGTGTGATACAGGCTATTGGTGCATGCACAGCGCCCATGCTGGCGCGTGCAATGATTCGAGATTTGTATGCTCGAACTCAGGCAGCACAAATGCTTTCAACTTTAACCATTGTTATGGCGATTGCACCGATTGCTGGACCATTATTGGGTGGCCAAATCATTAAATACAGTAGTTGGCATAATATTTTTTGGCTATTGGCAGGCATTGGTGTATTGATGTTTTTGTCTTTATTACTATTGCCTGAAACACATTCGATTGAGAAACGCCAGCAGAGTTCGATCATTGTTGTATTTCAACAATACCGTCGCTTATTCAGCAATTGGGCATTTATGCGTTATACCTTGTGTGTCACTTTTTTCTATGTGGCAGCCTATACTTTTATTGTTGGTTCTCCATTTGTTTACATCACTTATTATGGTGTTGACCCACAGCATTATGGTTGGTTATTTGCGATAAATATTGTGGGTATTATGGCTTTAAGCTTTATTAATCGTACTTTGGTTGGTCGTTTTAGTTTAGATCGTTTATTACGTTGTACCACAGCTTTTGCTGCAATCGCTTTAGTGATTTTATCTGCTTTGTTTTATCTTGGTATTGGTGGAATCTACAGCGTCGTAATCATGGTGTTCTTTTTCTTTTCAATGAATGGAACCGTCGCTGCCAATTCAACAGCAGCAGCCTTAGATGGTGTTCCTGAAATTGCGGGTTCTGCCTCAGCATTGATTGGTTCACTCCAATATGGCAGTGGAGTAGTTTCTTCATTACTTTTAGCATGGCTTTCTACTGGTACCCCTGCAATCATGATTGGGATAATGACTTTCTTTACGATAGCCAGTGCAATCATTGTATTGATTCCCTTTAAGCTGAAAAATAATAATTAAATGATTAGAACTGCAAGTTAAGACTTAGCTTTAAGTTGAATGGATTGAGTATGAATTGACATGTAGCCAATCCATACTCAATAACTTGATCTTTTATTGAGTGAAAGCTTGTGTCTGATTCATCGTCCATCCACCACCTAAAGCACGAATTAAGTCCACACTGGCTATCATACGACTGCCGTGAAGCTGTGCAGCGAGTTGCTCTTGTTGAAGTATATTGCGATCAGAATCAATCACATCAAGATAACTGACAACCCCTTCACGATAGCGCAAGTGTGAAAGTTTGTTTGCATGCTGAGAAGATGATAGTGCTTGAGCTTGTGCATTTATTTGTTGCTCTAGAATGCGTTGATCAGACAACCCATTTTCAACCTCACGAAATGCGTTCAACACGGTTTGTCGATAATTGGCGATACTTTCTTCATAAATCGCTCTTGCTTGTGTAACACCAGCTTTACGCTGTCCACCGTCAAATAAAGGTAAAGACAAAATTGTACCAGCGACAGGACCCAACAAGAATGTTCGGCTAGACCATTGTGTTAACTCACCGAGTGTTGATGACTCATAACCTAAAGCCCCCGTAAGACTCAGCCGTGGGAAAAATGCCGCACGGGCAATCCCTATTCGTGCATTATCGGCAGCCATTGCACGTTCAGCAGCCGCAATATCAGGGCGCCTTTCAAGTAGGCTTGAAGGTAAACCCGCAGGAATACGAATACTCGTTTCAGTTAGCACTTGTTTAGGCAGAGCGAAATTAGCTGGTGGTTTACCCAATAACACCGCAAGAGCATGTTCAGCATTGGCTCGGCTACGTTCAATACTGAGTAAATTGGTTTGCGCTGTCGACAATTCAGTTTGTGCACGAAATACATCAAGTTCACTGACTGCTCCATTTTTAAAGCGAGCTTGCATTAAATGATGTGATTCAGTCAGCAGCTTAATTATTCGCTCATAAATGACCTGTTCTGTGTCTAACTGCCTAATTTGAAAATAACTTTGTGCAACATCGGCTTGTAATGCCAAAAGTGCAGATTGATATAAAATTTCTTGTTGTTGTACATCGGCAGTTGCTGCATTCACACTACTGGCGATACGACCAAATAAGTCTAGCTCATACGCTACATTTGTTTGTGCGCGCCACAAAGTTTGTGTTGAAGTCTGCGCATTTGCATCTAATCCTTGAGAAGCAGGAGAAAGCCTTTGTCGTGTAGGGCCGAAACCCACGCCAATACTTGGCATACGTTCGGCTTGTGCTGCTGACTTTAAAGCACGAGATGCTTGAATATTGGCAGCAACAGATTTTAGGTTTTGATTACCTACAATGGCTTGCTGTTCTAGCTCATTCAACTCAGCATTATTGAAAACATGCCACCATTCGCCTCTAGATTGTATATCGTTGGGTTGGGCAACTTTCCAGTTTTCATCTTCTAGAAGGGATGTTGCTTCTTTAAATTTAAGTGGAGTCGCTACGTTTGCTGGTTCATATTGTGGTGCCAATGAGCAGCCTGCAAGTAGCAGGCTTCCCATAAGCGAGGACAATAACCAGATCTGTTTTTTAGGCATGATCATACCGTCCATTTTAGTGATGTGGATTGATAGGAGCTTCGTGTGGGCTAGCTGAATGCAGTTTATGTCCTCGATTCAAGGTTCGAATGAGCACATAGAAAGCAGGTGTAAGGAATAAACCGAAGAAAGTTACACCCAACATGCCAGAGAAAACGGCAACGCCCATCGCATGACGCATTTCTGAACCTGCACCTGTAGAAAGAACTAAAGGTACAACTCCCATAATGAAAGCGAATGAAGTCATTAAAATTGGACGTAAACGTAGACGGCTGGCTTCAACGGCCGCTTTAAAGGCAGTCATCCCTTGCATTTCAAGCTCACGAGCAAACTCAACAATTAAAATTGCATTCTTACAGGCCAGCCCAACCAGTACCATTAAACCAATTTGAGTGAAAATATTATTATCACCATTGGTCAACCATACCCCTGTGAGTGCAGCTAAAATCCCCATCGGTACAATTAAAATTACGGCTAAAGGGAGGGTCAAACTTTCATATTGTGCCGCTAATACGAGAAAGACCAATAAGACGCTAATTGGGAATACCCACAGACCAGCATTTCCTGCCAGAATTTTTTGATAGGTTAAATCGGTCCATTCAAATTTGATGCCACGCGGTAAGGTTTGTGCAGCAATCCGTTCCGCAGCAGCCTCAGCTTGACTCGATGAATAGCCCAGTGCAGGGCTACCATTAATATCGGCTGCACTATATCCGTTATAACGCACGGCCATTTCGGGACCATAGGTTTGTGTCACATTGACCAATGACGACAATGGCACCATCTGCCCAGCGCTATTGCGGGTTTTCAGTTGCAAAATATCTTCAGGATTAGCTCGATAGGGTGCATCAGCTTGCGCTCGTACCTGATAAACACGGCCAAAACGGTTAAAGTCATTGACATATTGTGAGCCCAAGTAAATTTGCATCGTGCTAAACACATCTGTAACAGCCACACCTTGTTGCTTGGTTTTTACACGGTCCAAATCGACATTGAGTTGAGGGACGTTAATTTGATAGCTTGAAAACATTGGACCAAGTTCTGGTGCTGCCTGTGCTGCCTTTATAAAGTTCTGTGTTGCATCATTTAAAGCGGAATAACCCAACGCACCACGGTCTTCAAGCTGCATTTTGAAACCACCAACAGTTCCTAAACCCATAACTGGCGGAGGAGGGAAAACTGCAATATAGGCTTCTTGAATGGCTGCATATTTTTGGTTGAGCGCACTTGCAATAGCACTGGATGAAAGCGCATTACTTTTGCGTTCATCAAACGGTTTCAGGGTTACAAAAACAATGCCCGCACTTGAACTGTTGGTAAAGCCATTAATAGATAAACCGGGGAAGGCAATCGCACTTTCGACCCCTGGTTGTTTTAGTGCTGCATCACTCATTTTACGAATAACGTCTTCTGTACGATCTAAAGAAGCACCATTGGGTAATTGTGCAAAGCTAATCAGATACTGTTTGTCCTGAGCTGGAATGAATCCACCGGGCACAATATAAGAAATACCAATGGTTAAACCAAGCAATACTGCATAGACGCCCATAGCCGAAGTTTTGTGCGAAATTACACGACTCACACCTTGGCTATAACGATCAGATGCACGTGAGAATACACGGTTAAATGCTTTGAAAAATCGTCCAAATATCCGATTCATACCACGCGTCAACGCATCGGGTTTGGCATCATGACCTTTGAGTAAAATCGCGGCCAAAGCAGGCGAGAGGGTTAGTGAATTAAATGCAGAGATCACCGTTGAAATCGCGATGGTCATGGCAAATTGTTTATAAAACTGCCCTGTTAAACCTGTCATAAATGCAAGCGGTACAAATACGGCACATAGCGTTAGAGCAATGGCAATAATAGGCCCACTGACTTCACGCATGGCACGATAAGTTGCATCCCTCGGGTTTAATCCTGCTTCAATATTCCGCTCGACATTTTCCACGACGACAATCGCATCATCGACCACAATACCGATAGCAAGGACCATTCCAAATAGGGATAGCGCATTGATGGAATAGCCAAATGCAAGCATCAATGCAAATGTACCAATAATAGATACAGGCACCGCGAGTAAAGGAATAATAGATGCACGCCATGTTTGTAGGAATAAAATCACCACCACAACGACCAGTGCAATTGCTTCAAGTAAGGTATGGACTACGGCTTCAATACTGGCACGAACAAACTGCGTCGGATCGTAAACAATTTCATATTGAATTGAAGACGGAAAATCTTTTGATAGTTCCTGCATGGTGTCACGCACTTGCTCAGACACTTGCAAAGCATTTGCACCCGGAGCTTGGAAGATCGGAATGGCAACAGCTTGTTTATTGTCCAATAACGAGCGTAAACCATATTCCGATGCAGCAAGTTCTACACGAGCAACATCTCCTAAGCGAGTGACTGCACCATCTGAATCTGTTTTTAGAATAATATCGGAAAATTCTTGTTCGGTACTTAAACGACCTTGAGCATTGACTGAAAGTTGTATAGGTGCATTACTTGGAGATGCACCAATTGTTCCTGCAGCTACTTGAATATTCTGCTCACGGATTGCGCTGACAATTTCACTGGCTGTTAGGTTTCTTGCGGAGATTTTCTGCGGATCTAGCCAAATCCGCATAGAATAATCACCTGAGCCAAATAAACCAACTTCACCGACACCTTGCAAACGTGCTAAACGGTCTTTGACATTGAGCACCGCATAGTTACGTAAGTAAGTCATGTCATAACGACTATCTGGTGATGTTAAATGCACGACCATTGTCAAGTTCGAAGAACTTTTAAGTGTTGTCACCCCTAAACGTTGTACGTCTTCAGGTAAACGCGGTAAAGCTTGTGAGACTCGGTTTTGTACCAATTGTTGTGCTTTATCTGGATCAACCCCAAGTTTAAAGTTCACTGTGACCGTTAGATTACCGTCACTATTGGCTTGAGACTGCATATATAACATATCTTCTACACCATTGATTGATTCTTCAAGTGGTGAAGCAACAGTTTCGGCAATGACTTTTGGGTTAGCCCCTGGGTATTGAGCACGAACGACCACAGAGGGTGGCACGACTTCAGGATATTCAGAAATAGGCAGTTTAAAAACGGACAATATACCTGCCAACACGATGAGCACGGACAGTACGCCTGCAAAGATGGGGCGATCAATGAAAAATTTAGAGATATTCATATAATTAACCTTTTGCCGAATGGGGAGTATTGTCAGTTGGCTGAGGTTGTAGAGCGGTTGAAACTTGACTGTTCGGCATTGCCACACGATGCGGTGTCACAGGGTCACCTGGGCGAATCCGCTGTAAACCATTCACGACAACACGGTCACCCACTTGTAAACCACTGTTAATGATTTGCAGACCGTCTTGTACTGCGCCAAGTTTCACTTCTCGGTAACTGGTTTGATTGTTTGCATTCACAACGATGACAAAACGCTTATCTTGATCAACACCAATGGCTGTTGGGCTAATGAGAATTGCTGAACGAGGTTGACCTCCACCAAGACGAATACGTGAATATAAGCCTGGAAGGAGTGTGCCATTCGGGTTGTTAAAAGTGGCGCGGACGCGAATCGTACCTGAGGTCGTATTTAAATTATTGTCAAATGAACTAATGACGCCTTCATGCGAAAAGCCTTCTTCATTGGCGAGTCCCATATACACAGGAATTTGCGTAGCATTGTTTTGAGCACTGATATATTTCAGATAGGTTTGTTCATCTACATCAAAAGATGCATATAGACGAGATACAGAAACAAGACTTGTTAAAACTTGTGCTCCGTTACCTGCGGATACAACATTTCCAGCGGTCACTTCGGCACGTGAAATACGACCGCTTACTGGTGCAGTAATACGCGTATATTCAAGATTTAAACGTGCCGATTCAACTGCAGCTCTTGCTGCTTGGACATTTGCACTGGCAGTACGTGCTTCATTTTCAGCTTGTTCAAGCTCTTGGTGTGCAACCGCATTACTCCCGATCAAACGTTGATTACGAGATAGATTGCTTGAAGTATAGGTCACTTGTGCTTCTGCAGCAGCAAGTTGTGCTTTGGCGCGATTAAGTTCTGCTTCAAAAGGACGAGGATCAATCGTAAAAAGAAGCGCGCCTTTTTTGACAAGGCTACCATCTTTAAAATGCACCCTGATTAATTTACCCGATACTTGAGGGCGAATATCGACTTGATCAATGGCTTCTAATCGACCTGAATATTCCTGCCAATCAGTAATGGTTTTATTAACAACACTGGCAACATCGACAGTTGTAGCGGCTTGTTGATTGCTACTTGGCATATTTTTAGCATCGGCATTTTCATGTAAAAACATAAAACTGCCACCTGCAACCACAATAGCGACAATGATGGCAGACAGAGAGAACTGTTTGCGGGAAATTGACATGAATAGCTCCTGTTTATTTAGACACCTGTTCTCTAGATTTTTGGTTTTAATCTATAGGGAGTGGAACTGGTTTTATGAGATGGTCGGAGCATAAATGTTTGTCAATTACGAATAAATATATTAAATTTGATAACACTATTCGAAAATTCATAATAATCGAATGCTAGATTTCAAAGTTATATGGTCGTAGGAGTGATCTGTGGATCTTTTTCATGCTATGAAAGTTTTTAATAAAGTTGTCGAAACCAACAGCTTTAGTTTGGCGGCTGATAGTTTAGGATTACCCCGTGCTTCAGTAACGACAACAATTCAGGCATTAGAAAAGCATTTACAAATTCGCTTGTTAAATAGAACGACTCGTAAACTAAATTTGACCCCCGATGGTGCTGTCTACTATGAACGCAGTGTGCAAATTTTAGCTGATGTAGAAGAGGTTGAATCGAACTTTCATGATGCTGAGCGTGGTCCACGGGGACGCTTGCGGATTGATGTTAAAGCTTCAATAGGGCGTATCATTCTCATACCAATGTTGTGCGATTTTCATACCAAATACCCAGATATAGATTTGGTGGTTGGTATGCATGACCGCCCTGTAGATTTAGTGCAAGATGCAGTAGATTGTGTGATTCGTATTGGTCAACTCAAAGATTCTAGTTTAGTTGCTCGCCGTATTGGTACGCTCCAGTTGGTTACGGTTGCGGCGCCAAGTTATTTGGCAGAACATGGCGCGCCTAAAACCATTGATGATTTACAAAAACACCAAGCTGTTCATTATTTTAATAGTCGTACTGGACGCAATATTGATTGGAGTTTTGTGGTAGATGGTGAAGTGCAGAGTTCGAGTGTAATTGGACGAGTATCTGTAAATGATGGGGATTCATATATTGATTTAGCCCTTCAAGGTTTTGGATTAATTCAGTGTCCATATTTCATGGTTGCACAACACTTAGAGTCAGGTGCACTTAAGCAGGTATTAACTGAATATCTACCTGAGCCTTTGCCTATATCTGTCGTGTATCTACAGAACCGACATTTATCACCGAAGGTGAGAGTATTTGTTGATTGGGTCGCTGAGTTATTTGCAAGTTGCCCATTATTAAGTGGTTGTACATCCCAGTTAGAGCAAAAATGTGAATTCACATGTGAGCAGAAAAAAGACCAACATTTTACAATTCAAACTTTGGTTGAGCAGCAAAATACTGCTGAAGCCTTGGCTTTAAATGTTTGATCATTAGGCGAGTAAATGACGACAGCACTGTATTCAGTGCAATGTTTATAGAAAGCAAGTACAAGTACCCATGAGAGATCATTTCTATATGTGTTCTATGAACTTAAAAGCTTTGATCGTTGCTGGAAAGGGTATTAAGTTTAGGTTTGTTACACCTTCTAAGGGCGCTTCAACTCATATCATTCATCAATTTATAAGATGAATTTATCTTTGACCAAACTTAGCAATGAGCCAATCAACAAAAACCTTTAATCTTGTATTTTGATGTGTATTTTGTCTATAAACGACATAGTACGGCAGTGCAGGTTGATGCCACTCAGTCAAAACAGGCACTAATCTGCCAGCATCAAGATGAGCTTGGACAAAAACTCTGAGGTGTTGGGCAATACCGAGTCCCGCCAACATGAGATGAATCACGCCATCACTGTCATTGGACGAAAATTGATTGTCTGATATTTCTATCAGTTGATCTTTTTGCATAAAAATAAGCGGTTGGATTTTTCCAGTACCCGTGGAGTAGTAAACAATTTTTTTATGTTTATCGGCAACTTCCTGCGGATCTAGTGGTATTCCCATCGTTTTTAGATAGGCAGGAGAAGCACAGGTCACATATTCCAAATCTGTAATTTTACGTGCAACTAAGGATTGATCTAATGCTGTTCCTGCCCGAATTGCACAGTCCACACCTTCACCAACAATATTAATAGTTCTATCTCTGATGCCTAGTGCTAGCGTGATATCGGGATATTCCTGATGAAATTCTGGTAATGCAGGGATCAATAAATTATGAGCAAAAGAAACCTGAACATCGATGCGGAGATGTCCTTGAGGCTTCTTTTTTTTGTTTTGAACAGATAGATCGGCTTCATCAATATCTGCCACGAGTTTTACAGCTCGTCGGTAATATTCCCATCCTTCCGAAGTGGTGGTGACCATACGCGTGGTTCTATGCATCAATTTGACGCCTAGATGTTTCTCTAGATCAGTAATCAGTTTGCTGACTGTGGATCGTGGAAGCTCTAGCTGATCTGCTGCACGACCAAATGATGTTGTCTCAACTACTCGAATAAAGACACGCATAGCCAGTATTTGATTCATATAACCACCTGATTGTACAAGACTAAATATCATTATCCATGTACATGGATAGAGTGAACATTATTATGCTCTTTTTCTTCCTAATCAAGTCGTTATCCTGTAAGCACACAGCAGCCTTCTAAAGGTGAAATAAAATGCTCAAACAGATGAGATATGAAATGAATGCTCAACGAGGCTAAGGAGTCATAATGATGAAACAACACAGCAATTTAAGACTCATTTTTCCTTTATGGCTGGGTGGAAATCAGCCTGCCTATAAACTAGGTGCAGAAATGCTGGCTTGGCTTGCCCCGAAAGCAGATGAGCCAATTGTGACTGTTCCAGTCGCAAACACAGAACAAGTCTTTGAAATTGAAAATGGTATTCGTGGTCGTCATAAGCTCATGGAAGAACTGGATAAAGCCGCAAAAATTATCCATGAACATGCCCCTGATCGTATGACCGTACTTGGTGGTGACTGCTTAGTGGACTTTGAGCCATTTGCTTGGCTGAGTGAACGTTGGGGTGAAGGGTTTGGAATTTTGTGGATTGATACACATCCTGACGTCATGACACCTGCGCAGTATGAAAATGCTCATGCTCATGTTCTCGGTGCACTCATGGGTAATGGTGATCCAGAACTGACCAGTCGTGTCAGCCGACCTGTGCCACCATCAAAAGTATTTATTGCTGGGATACATAGTGCGAATGAATATGAAGTTGAATTCTTGGCTTCACATCAGATACAAACAAGCTCCCCAGAAGAAGTTCAAGCCAAAGCATCACCGATTCAAGCGTGGATTAAGCGAGAGAATATCACGCATCTTGCTATTCACTTTGATATGGATGTACTGGACTACCATAAATTTCGTGCAGTGATGTTTGCTCGTACAGATGAAGATGCTCCTTCATGGGATGGTGTCGCGAAAGGCAAATTAAATATGGAGGATGTACTTTGGGTGATTAACGAAGCCGATGCTTGTGCGGATATTGTCGGACTTGGAATAGCAGAACATTTGCCTTGGGATGCGATTAATCTGAAAAAGATGCTGACTCAATTGCCATTGTTAGGTACAAGAGAAGTGTAAAGATTCATCTGTGTTGTGAGTTAAGACCACTTACCGTATGTGGTTATGCTCATCATCAATAGAGTAGGCACTTTGAGCAGGCATAAAAAAGCGCCCGCTTTTTAATAGATTTTACGGTTTGCTTAGCAGAAAGCACTGAAACCAAATAACAGTTAAATTATTTGTTGAGTTGAAACTGCTGTTTTAACAGACTCGGTAGAATGTCTGGATAGTAGATCCGATTATAATAATCCGCTACAGTTTTACTCCAAATGTCACCATCATTACGACCAATCGTTTCCCAGTGTGCAATGAGTGCTTGATTATGACTGTCAATATTGAACATTAGATTATCACGATGATATTTTTCTTCATGGCGGAATGAATCAATAGGCATACGTGGCTTGAGATAGGCTGGTGTATCTACATAACCGAGTGTTAGTCCATTGATGGGAAAGGTCATTTCTGGAAGTTCTAATAGCTCAATGATTTGTTGCGGATTTTTTCTGATCCCTCCAATTGGGACTACCCCTAAACCTTGAGCACGTGCGGCTAGCATTGACGATGCCAAAGCAATCCCCACGTCTTGACTACCTGCAATGATACCTTCAATACTGGTATGCGCCAGTTGATGATCACCGATGGCTTCCAGTCCTTTACGGGTTTTATATAAATCCAATACGAAAGTCAGAAAAACTGGTGCACGAGCAATCCAAGGCTGACCACCAGACAGTTCAGCAATTTTTGCTTTGGTTGCTTTATCACGGGTTACAATCACAGAGACCTGTTGCGAATGAACGGATGTGGGTGCACGCCAAGCTGCATTGATTACATGATCGAGCACGGTTTCAGAAATGTCTTTATCGAGGTAGCTACGATCGCTTTTATGCGTCAGTAGGAGTTCAATGGTCTCGTTCATATTTGCTCTTTTCATTAAATTTTACAGTTGAAAAATTCCCTGCCGTAAAACGATACAGGGAATGACTTTACTAAAAACGCATTAGGTTTATTTCAACTTCAGCGTATATCCAATTTGAGTTGCAAGTTTGAGCTCTTCACACATAAACCACATCCTTTCGATTTTTCCATCATTATTAAAATGTGCAACACCCACTTCTTCCCATGAAATGGTTTGATGTGTTGCAGGAGCACCAACGAAAGTGCCTTTATGTTGAACTTCGTAATACCATTTCATCATCACGGTATTACCGTCACCGACAACTTCGTGCATCGTTACTTTTTGCCCACCAAGTGCTTCAGAAAGTGGTTTCCAACCATTTTCAAGCCATTCAAGGAAGTTTCCTCGTTCAGGGATAGCATCACCTAGTGTGTTATACAGGTTGGCAAAACCCGCACGTTCAGTGACAGCTGTTTTTGATACGAGCTCGCGGATCACATCAAAACGACCATTCGGCATGGCATCTTCGATCAATAAACGAAATGCAGCTTTGTTACGTTCGACATTAGAATTAGACATCTTCTTATCTCTCTCAATTAGATAAAAACTATTCCATACTGTGCATAATCTGTTTTATGCACTCTTGAATAGTTCTGGGTTGGAGAAAGAGTAGAAGGAAATTATGAGGACAACAAGGGTATAAAAACGATAATACTATGCATGAATATGTATAATTGATTTGAGAGTATTATCCATAATACTTTGAAAAACACAGAGCGAAACATACAGGGCATTCAACTTATTTTGTGGTCTCAATAGCAGATGAGTGAATTGTCTTTTCACCCAATGCTATAGATTCCACTTCAAATGATTTTAGCGATTTAATCATCGGTTTTGTAAGCGTTAGATATTTTTGGAAGTGTGGTGACTCACGATGTTGTTGATATGCCTGCTCATCGGCATAAAACTCTAAAAAGTGAAGTTGATTTGGATCATCTTTGAGCGCAACTGAATAAATAGCAAACACACCTGGCTCTTTTTCAATAGACGCCTCGATTTCTTCTATCACAGCCATTTTATAAGCATTTAAGTCTTTGGGTTTTAGATTCAGCTCAGCGATGCGTATATAAAAATGAGCTGGCAATGAAGTCGGTTTCCTTGCTAATTTTACAGGTACAGTTTCATATAAGACCCTATTTTCTATCATTGAGCTAACATTCATCACAAATTGTTTGTAGTGTGGGCTCAATAAATGGGCTTGATAGGCCGCTTCATCTTTGTAGATTTCAAACACAAAAATTTGCTTAGGATCTTCTTTTTGAATAAATGAATAAAACCCCATTACATCGTCTTCTTGATTGAGTGTACTTTGCACATTGTTCATGGCAATACTTTTAAAATTCTCGATTTGTGAAGGTTGAACATTCAAAATGGCCAATCTTATATATGGAATAATTTCCTGATTATTGAATAAAATTGAATTTGATGATTGTCCTTTTGACATGCTCTTTTCTCTGAGCGGTTGGGAAATTGATTCAGCAAAACAAATGCTAGTCATAAAAATAATCGTTAGACTCAATACACAAAAAAGCCAAATAAAGTAAAACAATATCTTTTTCATTTGGCTTGAACAAAAATGATCAACAGTCAAGAAGCATCGTTGCATATGGAAGCTTTTAACCATGATTATCTCCATCAGATTGCATTGTGCTTCTTGGTTGATTAAATACTATAATAACAATAAGTTAAGCTGAATTTTTGATAAAAATTTACACAGCCAAGAATGTTAGATCAATACTCTTGTCGTGTTGGACGGAACAATATTTCATTAATATCAACATCTTCAGGCTGATTAATCGCGAAGAGTACTGTGCGTGCGAATGCATCAGCAGAAATCGCATTGTGTTCATAAAATGCTTTCATACCATTTGCCATATCTGGGTCAGTCACAGACTGTGTTAATTCAGTATCTACAGCACCAGGTGATATGATCGTCGTACGAATATTGTGCGGTTTAACTTCCTGTCGCAAACCTTCTGAAATGACACGTACAGCATGCTTAGTCGCAGAATAGACTACGCCACCTGCACTAACTTTATGTCCAGCGACTGAGGCTACATTAATGATGTGTCCACTTTTCTGAGCCGACATGTGAGGTAATGCTGCAGCGATACCATACAAAACACCTTTAATATTCACATCAATCATTTGACCCCAATCTTCAATTTGCTGTTTTTCTAAAAGGGAACTCGGCATAAGACCAGCATTGTTAATCAGAACATCGACACGACCATGAAGTTTTACAGCATGATCCACCAATGCCTTGACTTGTTCTACCTGCGTGACATCGGTTGTAACAACAGCATTTTCATTCAGACCTAAATCAGCGGCTAATGCACGTAACCGATCAATACGACGTGCGCCCAATACCAGTTTTGCACCATTGTTTGCCAATAGTCTCGCAGTGGCTTCACCCAAACCGCTAGATGCGCCTGTAATAACAACAACTTTATTTTCAATATTTGATGTATTCATGATGATGACCTTTCAATGTTTTACGACAATTTTCAAACAACTAAATCAGTAAACTCACTATTTACAGACATACATATTGCTAAAGTAATATCCGAGTAATTTACATATTCTTGAATAAAATGACTTTCATCTTTTATTGCATTTCATACCTAGAAGGGTTTAAGCCAATAAAGCATCTCGTAATGCTTCACCTAAACTAGCTGCGGATTGGGGATTTTGACCTGTAATCAAGCGACCATCCACAATGACGTTATTTGACCAATTTGGTGTGTCTATGTGCTCTGCGCCACGTGCATTGAGGGTAGATGCAAGTAAAAATGGCACAACATGTGTTGATTGAACTTCTTCCTCTTCTGCATCAGTAAATGCTGCGACGCGCTTAGCTTCGATGAGTAAACTACCATCGGAACGACGCGCGTTTACTAAAGCTGCTGGACCATGACACACTGCAGAAACGATACCACCTGCTTCATCAATATCACGGATGGCTTGTTGTACAGCAGTATTTTCAGGAAAATCCCACATGGTGCCGTGACCGCCTGCGAAGAAAATTGCGGAATAAAGCGAGGTATCGACATCTGCCAAACGGGCAGTATGGGCAATGGCATAGCGAAAATCAGTATCTGTCCAATAGTGTGCGATGACAGCATCATTTAAATCTTGTAATCCATCCATTGGCGCATCACCACCTTGAATAGATGCAAAATCTACCTGAATACCCGCATCCTGTAATTTTTCAAGTGGGTGAACAACTTCACCCAAGTTATAACCTGTTGCTAAACCAGTTGCACCTTTGACGGCAGTACTTGTAACAACAAATAAAACAGGTTTAATTTCTGAAGCTTGCTTACTCATTTGTGATTCCTTTGATAAAAACGATATCAATCATTTCTTTTAAAATTAGGTGTTTTGAGCTGCAAATAGCATTTCCCAATTTGTAAATGGACCAAGTGGAATGACATCCCAGCCAATGAGTCCTGCTTTTGCTAATGGGAATTCGTTTAAGGCTTTTTTTGCGGCGTCTACAGAATCCGCTTCAGCGATGATGACAACACCCGGACGATCCTGACGGAAGTAAATATCTCGAATGACACCACTTTTGTAGAGTTCCCAACCGTGCAGTGCTTCATTACGCATATGAGGTTGATATTGTTCAATGGTTGCATTCGGTTGTGGGATATCAAGGCAAATAAATTTCATGATGAATTTCCTAGCTAGATGAGAACGTAAAATAAATCAAATAGATTGTGATCGAGAGCCAATGAATATGATGGAATTTCTTCTATCGTTTGATTTCAGGTTTTACAGTTTGATACTCGATATCCACTATTCTGTTTGATTAAATAACAAACTAGAAGTAGGGCCTTGGTTGATCCATCCATAACTTCAAGTTGATAATTGGTTAAAACTCAAACTTTTTGGATAGCATATGGATCCATCTCAACGTGTTCGCGCAATTCTTTCTTTTGTCCATGCGGCAGATGCGGGGAGTTTTGCTGCAGCAGGGCGTACACTCGGTATTTCTTCGGCCGCTGTCAGTAAAAATGTCGCCAGTCTGGAAAAAGCACTGGGCGTACGTTTGATGAATCGAACCACACGGACACTTCGATTGACGGATGAAGGTGATGTATTTCTTCAACAAGCTCGTATCGCTTTGGAAGCACTTGATACAGCAGTTGATACGGTGACAGCAAAGCAATTTGGCCCCAGTGGACGTGTGCGAATTTCAACCGTTTCTTCATTTGGACAAGAATACTTATTACCCGTCTTACCGAAGCTACTTGCTCGTTACCCAGCCTTATTGGTTGAAGTTGATTTCGATGATCGGGTGGTTGATTTTGTACAGAGTGGTTATGATTTAGCCATTAGAGGTGGAAATATCCAAGATTCTGCCTTGGTATCTCGCCCTATATGTAAATTAAATGTTGCATTGGTTGCTTCACCAGAATATCTGGAACGACAAGGGATTCCTCAGATGCCACAAGAGCTTCAACAGCACAGATTGATTGCACGTCGTTTTCTATCTGGTCGAGTCTCACTTTGGAACTTTAAAATGTATGGTTCTGTGACCACATTTGATCCAACAACGACTGCCGTATTAACACTTTCAGCGCCTGAAGCTGTGGTCCAAGCTGCTTGTGACGGCGTTGGTATTGCTCAAGTTGGTATCCATTTGGTATGGCATCATTTGCTTTCTGGCAAATTAAAATTGGTACTTCATCAGTACCATTACCCAGGGAATTTTGAAATGGTCATGCAGTATCCACACCGCGCGTTGCTTGCGCCGCGGGTTCGGGCAACCTTGGATTATTTACTTGAAGCATTTGCCAAAGATGAGACTTTACATTTGCCTTTAGAGGCTTTGCATGATTATACCGTCTGAACAATGTGGAATTTTACTATTTTGACTGCCACCAAAATTCTAGGATACCGGGAGCAGTCTAGCCAGCGATATAACGATTTTTGGCATTTTTACGGTAAGAATTTTTGCGGTAATACATTCTACCGTAAAAAATACCGCAAAAAACATGTATTAAGTTGGTGCTCTATAGATTGAGTTAGATTTAATTTTTACTAAATATTTGAATTTTATATATTTTTAATATTGATCTGGAGTGTTGAAGATCAAAATAAACCATAAAATGGTGCGCCCTGCGGGACTCGAACCCACGTCGGTCGCTTAGGAGGCAACTGCTCTATCCAGTTAAGCTAAGGGCGCAAAGGTGGGGTTAATGTAGCTGATTTTATTCAAAAAAAATAGTTATTGCCGAAACAATAACTATTTTAAAGTGGCTCAAGTATAGATTTTAAGCTTTATTTTTGTTTAAAGACTTAAACAGTACCAACATGGCGATAATCCAGATCGGAATCATATAGACAGATTCTTTGAAACCTTGAGTCCACATGATGTAGAGCACAGTCAAAATAAATGCCAATACAACATAGTTACTTACAGGTGCCCAAAGTGCAGGGAAGCTGGTCTTTAAGCCTTTTTGCTTCATTGCTTGCATGAACTTTAAGTGCGTCAAGCTAATCATGGCCCAGTTGAGAACCAAAGCACCGACGACGACATACATTAAGTGACCTAAAGCATCTTCTGGAACAAAATAGTTCAACAACACGCAACCAAAAATTAGGACAGCAGAGAACAACACCGCAGGAATAGGCACGCCTTGTTTATTCACTTTTAGGAAAACTTTAGGTGCATTGCCTTGTTCAGCCAAACCAAACAACATACGGCTATTGGCATACATACCACTGTTATACACAGACAGTGCAGCAGTTAAAATAATGAAGTTCAGTAAATGAGCTGCCCAACCTATGCCTAATTGACTAAAGATCATCACAAATGGACTTTTATCTAAACCGCCCAAATCTAGTTGATTCCAAGGCACTAAAGACAACAGAATAGTCAATGAACCTACATAGAAAATCAGGATACGGAACACAACCTGATTAATGGCTTTAGGAATCGTCTTTTCCGGATCTTTTGCTTCAGCCGCAGCCATACCAATCAGCTCAATACCACCAAAAGCGAACATGAGGAAGGCTAACATATAGAACAAGCCATCAAAGCCATTCGGGAAGAATCCGCCATGACTCCATAGGTTGCTAAATGAAGCGGTAGAACCTGCATCTGCGGTAAATAATAAATATAAACCGAAAACAATCATGGAGATAACAGCTGCAACTTTAATGATGGCTAACCAGAACTCAGATTCACCATAGAATTTAACATTGCCTAAGTTAATTAAGGTAATGACAATAAAGAAGAACAGTACAGATGACCAAGCAGGAATATGGGGCCACCAGTAATTAATATATTTGGCAACTGCTGTGAGTTCGGTCATGGCAACAAGGATATATAAAATCCAATAGTTCCAACCTGCCAAAAAGCCCGGAAATTTGCCCCAGTATTTGTTTGCAAAATGACTGAATGAACCAGCGACTGGCTCATGTACAATCATTTCCCCAAGTTGACGCATAATTAAAAATGCAATCAAGCCACCAATAGCATAGCCCAGAATAATGGATGGACCAGCAGATTGGATGACCTGTGCGGAACCTAAAAATAAGCCAGTACCAATTGCACCACCCATGGCAATCAATTGAATATGACGGTTCTTTAAGCCACGCTGAAGTTGAGACGACTCTTTATTCAAGTTATTTCAGCCCGACAATGGATAAGTGTTTCCGATTGTAATAGATCGAGAAGAAATCGCATAGTAGCTCAAAATGCATGAAAAAAAGTTATTATTCATATGAAAAATAATGTGTGAAAAATAGTAAATAAAAAAGATACGAATCAATATATTAATTT
>NZ_BKFU01000055.1:0-22792 GCF_008980265.1 Acinetobacter sp. TUM15064
ATTTATAAAAACCAATCATATAGCTTAATAAAAAGCATAGAAGTAGATTGAGAATGGTATTTTTACACATGTTAATGATTCTTATTTAAAGAATTTTTATGCAAAAAGGCAAAGGGCATTGTTTGTATTTTGACAGTTCACGTCTTATAATTCAGTGTCGTTTTAAGTTCAAACGCTATTTAATTTAGAGTTTTAAAGTAGCTGCTGAACAATGCCAGCTTTCCTTCGAATTAATTCCAACAAACTCCGGATGGAGTTTTTACTTACAGGATGCCCGCTGTGAAAAGCAACAGACCTGTCAATTTGTCCATGGGTCAAGTTTTAGAAGTAAACTTAAAATCCCCTGTGGCTATTGCATCAATCTTACACCGTCTATCAGGTGTCATCGTATTTTTACTCGTACCGGTACTTTTATGGATCTTAGACAAGTCTTTGTCTTCGCCTGAAGGTTTTGCTCAAGTTCAGGCTATTTTTAATAGCTTCATTGTGCGTTTTGTCGTATGGGTATTTGTAGCCGGCTTAATTTTCCACTTTATTGCGGGTGTTAAGCACTTACTTGCTGACCTAGGTTTTGCTGAAGAGCTACAAAGTGGTCGCATCGCAGCTACTATTTCATTGATCTTGTCTGCAATTGGTATCGTTGCGGCATTTGTATGGATTGTTATCTAATGAAAAGTGCTACTGGTTTAACGGGTTCAGGTTCTCGCGATTGGTTTATCCAACGTGTAAGTGCTGTCGTATTAGCGGTTTATACAGTTGTTGTTCTAGGTTGGATCCTATGCAATGGCGGTTTTAGCCATGAACAGTGGTACGGCTTTATGATGACAGCTCCAATGAAGATCCTATCTTTATTAGCCGTCTTATCTCTTGTTGCACATGCTTGGATTGGTATGTGGCAGGTATTCACGGATTATGTGACTACTCGCCAAATGGGTCCTTCAGCTTCAGGTTTACGCCTTGTACTGACTTCAGCAGTAATTATTGCTGTATTTGCATATGCGATCTGGGCAATCCAGATTTTTTGGGCGAATTGATAGGAAGAGATCATGGGCGCTATAACCCCTAAAGAAGATTACACAAATATTCCACACGAAACTTTCGATGCTGTCATCGTTGGTGGTGGTGGTTCTGGTATGCGCGCGTCTTACCAACTTGCTCAAGCTGGTTTGAAAGTTGCTGTTTTAACTAAAGTATTCCCAACTCGTTCGCACACTGTTGCAGCGCAGGGTGGTATTGGTGCATCTCTTGGTAACATGCAAGAAGATAACTGGCACTACCACTTCTACGACACTGTTAAGGGTTCTGACTGGTTAGGCGACCAAGACGCAATCGAGTTTATGACGCGTGAAGCGCCGCAAGTGGTTTATGAGTTAGAACACTTGGGTATGCCATTTGACCGTAACGCAGATGGTACGATTTACCAACGTCCATTCGGTGGTCACTCTGCAAACTACGGTGAAAAAGCAGTGCCACGTGCCTGTGCTGCTGCTGACCGTACAGGTCACGCACTTCTTCACACGCTTTATCAAAGCAACGTGAAAATGGGCACTCAATTCTTTGTTGAATGGATCGCACTTGATCTGATTCGTAACGAAGCAGGTGATGTTCTTGGTGTAACAGCAATCGACCAAGAAACAGGTAAAATTGCAGTATTCCAAGCCAAAGCAACATTATTTGCTACAGGTGGTGCGGGTCGTGTTTACCGTGCATCTACCAATGCTTATATCAATACGGGTGATGGTCTTGGTATGGCGGCTCGTGCAGGTATTCCATTGCAAGATATGGAATTCTGGCAGTTTCACCCAACGGGTGTGGCTGGTGCAGGCGTATTGTTAACTGAAGGTTGTCGTGGTGAGGGTGCAATCCTTCGTAACGATGCGGGTGAGCCGTTCATGGAACGCTATGCACCAACTTTAAAAGACTTGGCGCCACGTGACTTCGTATCACGTTCGATGGACCAAGAAATTAAAGAAGGTCGTGGTTGTGGTCCGAAGAAAGACTATATCTTGCTTGATATGACGCACTTGGGTGCTGAAACGATCATGAAGCGTCTTCCATCTGTATTTGAGATTGGTAAGAAATTCGCGAACGTGGATATCACGAAAGAGCCAATTCCAGTTGTACCAACAATTCACTACCAAATGGGTGGTATTCCAACGAATATCCATGGTCAGGTGGTTGTGCCTGAAGGTTCTGAAACTGAAGCATTTACAGCACATTATGATAAAGATAGCGATATCTATTCAACTAATGCGGGCGATCGTAACTTTACCAAGCCTGTGAAAGGCTTCTATGCAATTGGTGAGTGCTCTTGCGTATCTGTGCATGGTGCAAACCGTTTGGGTACGAACTCACTACTTGACTTGGTTGTATTTGGTAAAGCTGCAGGTGAACACATCATCGACTACGTGACTAAACACCACGGTGATGAATACCAACCGCTTCCTACGACTGTACTTGAGCAAACTGTTGCGCGTATCCGTAAATTGGATGACTCAACATCAGGTGAAAATGCTCAAGAAGTTGCAGATGCAATTCGTGACATCGTTCAAGACCATGCAGGTGTATTCCGTACGACTGCGCTTCTTGAAGAAGGTGTGAAGCAGATTCTTGCGATCGAGCCGCGTGTACGCAACATTCACTTAAAAGACAAATCTAAAGTATTTAACACTGCACGTGTAGAAGCTTTAGAAGTTGAAAACTTGTATGAAGTGGCAAAAGCGACATTGATTTCTGCTGCTGCTCGTAAAGAGTGTCGTGGTGCGCATACAGTTGTAGACTTTGAAGAGTCGCCAGATCACCCAGCTTACCCGTATGGCCGTCGTGATGATGAGTGGATGAAACACACATTGTGGTTCTCTAGCGATAACCGTCTTGAGTACAAGCCTGTACGTTACAAGCCATTATCGGTTGCTGCAATTCCACCTAAACCACGTACATTCTAATTGGGAGAAGTAAGATGAGTAGAGGTACTCGTACATTTAATATCTACCGCTACGATCCTGATAAGGATAAAGCACCGTACATGCAAACGTTTAAGCTAGAGTTGACTGATAAGCACCGTATGTTGCTTGATGCACTTCTTGCATTAAAAGTTCAAGATGAATCATTAACATTCCGTCGTTCATGCCGTGAAGGTATTTGTGGTTCGGATGGTGTGAACATCAATGGTAAAAATGGTTTAGCGTGCCTTTGGAACCTAAATGATTTACCAGAAGTGATTACAGTTCGTCCTTTACCTGGGTTGCCAGTAGTTAAAGATTTAGTTGTGGATATGAATCAGTTCTACGATCAGTACAACAAAATTCACCCATTCTTGATCAACAACCAACCTGCGCCACCGAAAGAGCGTTTACAGTCTCCTGAAGATCGTGAACACTTAGATGGTTTATATGAATGTATTCTTTGTGCATGCTGTTCAACATCATGTCCATCATTCTGGTGGAACCCAGACAAGTTCTTGGGTCCTTCAGCGTTGTTGAATGCATACCGTTTCATCATCGACTCTCGTGATACAGCAACTCAAGAGCGTTTGGCTCGTCTTGACGACCCGTTCTCGCTCTTCCGTTGTAAAGGTATCATGAACTGTGTATCAGTATGTCCTAAAGGTTTGAACCCAACGAAAGCAATCGGTCACATCCGTAACATGCTTTTAGATGCTGCTGGTTAATCTTTAGACTGATATATTGGTCACAAAAAGCACACCCATGAGGTGTGCTTTTTTATTTTTGGTTAAAAATTTTTCTATTGCGTTAAATTTTTATGAAAAGACCGAAGTTGGCATTATTTTTGTTTATGGTGTGAGACTTTTACTGGAAATGCACCAGATCAGTGAAAAGCACAGTGATTTAAAACAAATGTCATAAATAAGTGCAAGGATGAGTCTGCAAAAAAGTTATGAAGGTGTTAAGATGGGGCTTGTAAATGAGAGGGCATATTGAAAGATGGTGCTCTCTTTTCGTATGTGTTTTTTAGAGTAGACTTTGGTCTACGTTGAAACTCATTTTTATTTAAAGCACCATATATTAGATGAAATTTTGATATGTGTATTTCGCCAATTTATGAAAGGTATATGTCAAAAAAATCAATTGAAATATAGGGAGTATGCTAAAATTTTTACACGTTTATATTTAAAAAATGTGTGTTAAATATGTACATTAATTCAACATTTAAGCTGGACCAGAACGCGTATAAATGAGTGGATTAGTCGCTTTAGAAAAAATAATGTAAGGCTTTATTTTTTCTAAGTCGATTTGCAAAAAATTGCTCGGTTTTGGCCGGGTATGAATGAGTGATGATGCCGCTGAGGGCGTTATGATTCATTGTCACATTGGGTAATTCTAATGTAGTGATAACGCCTCATGGCATACGCCTTATGGGGACTAATGTCATGTTACCAATTTGACATTAATAATCATGGGGTTGCTTAAAAAGCATCCTGAAATGTTTTTGCAATAGGAAATGGGTCCACAAATGCAAGAAGTTGCTGACGCATTGCGTCTTGACACTGAACTTTCCGCTGATAGTGCAGCGTATATTGAAGAACTTTATGAGCAGTACTTGGCTGCACCAGACTCAGTAGAAGCTGACTGGCGTGCATACTTCGATAAATACCCGAAAGGTGATCAACCACACAGCAATGTACGTGAGCAATTCTTATTACTAGGTCGTAATTCAAGTCGTGTTCAAGCAGTGGTACAAAGTTCTGTTAGTACAGAACATGAACGTCGTCAAATTGGCGTACTACAACTGATCGCAGCGTACCGTAACCGTGGTCATCAAAAAGCAAAGCTTGATCCTTTAGGTTTGGCAAAACGTGAAATCGTACCTGATCTTGACCTTGCGGCACACGGCTTAACCCAATCTGATTTTGATACTGTATTCAATACAGGTAATCTTTTGATTGGTAAAGACGAAGCAACTTTAGGTGAAATGGTTCAAGCCATGGAAGCGACGTATTGTGCTTCGATTGGTGCAGAATACATGCACATTGTTGATACCAAAGAAAAACGTTGGATTCAACAACGTCTTGAAGGTGCACGTGGTCAATTCAATTTTACAGCAGATCAGAAAAAACACGTATTAGAACGTTTGACTGCTGCTGAAGGCCTAGAAAAATTCCTTGGTAATAAATACGTCGGCGCAAAACGTTTCGGCGTGGAAGGTGGTGAATCTTTTATTCCAATGGTTGATGCTTTGATTCAGCGTGCAGGTTCTGTAGGTTGTAAAGAAGTAGTCATTGGTATGCCACACCGTGGTCGTTTGAACCTTCTTGTAAACATCATGGGTAAAAACCCAGCAGACCTATTTGGTGAGTTCGAAGGTAAGAGCTTACATAAAAAAGGTTCTGGTGATGTGAAGTACCACCAAGGTTTCTCTTCAAACGTAATGACTCCAGGTGGCGAAGTTCACTTGGCATTGGCGTTTAACCCATCGCACTTAGAAATCGTTGGCCCTGTGGTTGAAGGTTCAGTACGTGCACGTCAAGTTCGTCGTAAAGACATTGGTGGCGATGATGTATTGCCAGTCATTGTTCACGGTGATGCTGCATTTGCAGGTCAAGGTGTGAACCAAGAAACCTTCCAAATGTCACAAACACGTGGCTATACAGTGGGTGGTACGGTTCACATTGTGGTGAATAACCAAGTTGGTTTTACAACATCTGACCCACGTGATGCGCGTTCTACAGAATACTGTACAGACATCGCGAAAATGATCCAAGCACCGATTTTCCATGTGAACGGTGATGATCCTGAATCAGTATTGTTTGTTGCGCAATTGGCACATGACTTCCGTCATACTTTCCGTAAAGACGTTGTCATTGATATGTTCTGTTACCGTCGTCGTGGTCACAACGAAGCGGATGAGCCAGCTGCAACTCAGCCAATGATGTATCAAGTCATTAACAAGAAAACGACAACCCGTGCATTGTATGCAGATCAATTGGTTCAAGAAAGCATATTGGACCGTGCTAAAGCAGATCAAATGGTAGAAGACTATCGTTCTGATCTAGAAGCAGGTAAGCATGTTGCCAATGCGTTGGTACTTGAGCCAAATACAAAAATGTTTGTAGATTGGGCACCGTACTTAGGACATGACTATACAGACGTATGGGATACCACATGTTCTGAAGACCGTCTAAAAGAACTGGGTCGCAAAATGCGCGAGCTTCCAGAAGGTTTCGTGATGCAGCGTCAGGTTGCAAAAGTGATTGATGATCGCTTAAAAATGCAAACTGGTGAAATGCCATTGAACTGGGGTGCTGCGGAAACTTTGGCTTATGCATCTATTTTAGATGATGGCTATTTGGTTCGTTTGACTGGTGAAGACGTAGGTCGTGGTACTTTCTCACACCGTCATGCAAAACTGCATAACCAAGTTGATGGTTCGACTTATATTCCGCTTTGCCATATCAAAGAAAACCAACCACGTACAGCGATTTATGACTCATTATTGTCTGAAATGGCGGTGTTAGGTTTTGAGTATGGTTATGCAACGACTCTGCCTAAGAGCTTGGTGATTTGGGAAGCACAATTTGGTGACTTCGCAAACTGTGCACAGGTTGTAATTGATCAGTTCATCGCATCAGGTGAAACCAAGTGGGAGCGTGTATGTGGTTTAACGCTACTTCTTCCTCATGGTTTTGAAGGTCAAGGTCCAGAGCACTCATCTGCACGTTTAGAGCGTTTCTTACAGCTATGTGCTGAAGACAACATGCAAGTGATGACACCGACTACACCTGCACAGATTTTCCATGCTTTACGTCGTCAAGCGATTCGCCCAATTCGTAAGCCTATGATTATCATGTCACCGAAGTCTTTGCTTCGTCACAAGCTTGCAACGTCTACTTTAAGTGAACTTGCAAACGGTACATTCCAAACAGTGATTGATGAAATCGACAACATCAACAAAGCAGACGTAACACGTTTAGTGCTTTGTGGTGGTAAGGTTTACTACGACTTGCTTGAGAAACGTCGTGAGCAAGAGTTGAATAACACTGCAATCGTTCGTATTGAACAATTGTATCCATACCCTGAACAACGTATTGCTGAAGTTCTTGCTCAATATCCAAATGTGAAAGATATTGTTTGGACCCAAGAAGAGCCGAAGAACCAGGGCGCTTGGTTATTCATTGCACCGCGTCTATATGATGATGTAATGAAATCTGCGAAACCAGTACGTATCAGTTATGCAGGTCGTGAAGCTTCTGCTGCACCGGCTTGTGGTTCACCATATTTGCATGCAAAACAACAAGCTCAGCTCGTAAATGACGCTTTAGCGATCGTAGCTGAATAACAGGAGATTCTTAGTAATGGCAACCGAAATTAAAGCACCGGTATTCCCAGAGTCAGTTGCTGACGGAACAATTGCAACTTGGCACAAACAACCAGGTGAAGCAGTATCACGTGACGAAGTGATTTGTGATATTGAAACTGACAAAGTTGTTTTAGAAGTTGTTGCTCCTGCTGACGGTACAATTGCATCCATCATTAAAGCTGAAGGTGACACTGTTCTTTCAAACGAAGTGATTGCAGAGTTTGAAGAAGGTGCTGTATCTGGCGCGGCACAAACTGAAGCTGTTCAGTCTGAAGCGAAAGTGGAAGTTGCTGCTGCACAAACTCAAGCAGGTGCTGCGCCTGTTGTTGAACGTGCTCAAGTTGCTGATCAAGCACCAGCAGTACGTAAAGCATTGACTGAGTCTGGTATTCCAGCAGCAGATGTTGCAGGTACAGGCCGTGGTGGTCGTATCACGAAAGAAGATGTAGCAAATCATCAAACTAAACCAGCAGCTCCAGCTGCAGCGCCTTTAAGTGTTGCTGTGGGTGAGCGTGTTGAGAAGCGTGTTCCGATGACACGTCTTCGTAAGCGTGTTGCTGAGCGTCTGCTTGCTGCAACTCAAGAAACTGCAATGTTGACTACGTTTAACGAAGTGAACATGAAGCCAATCATGGAAATGCGTGCACAATATAAAGATGCGTTTGAAAAGCGTCATGGTGCTCGTCTTGGCTTTATGTCTTTCTTTGTTAAAGCAGCAACTGAAGCACTTAAACGTTATCCAGCGGTTAATGCTTCAATTGATGGTGATGACATTGTTTACCATGGTTACTATGACATCGGTGTAGCAGTATCTTCTGAGCGTGGTCTAGTTGTACCTGTGCTTCGTGATACAGACCGTATGAACTATGCTGAAGTTGAAAATGGTATCCGTGATTACGCTTATAAAGCGCGTGATGGCAAATTGGGTATCGAAGACATGACTGGCGGTACGTTCACGATTACCAATGGTGGTACATTCGGTTCATTATTATCTACTCCGATCTTAAATACGCCTCAAACAGCGATTTTGGGTATGCATAAAATCCAAGAGCGTCCAATGGCTGTCAATGGTCAAGTAGAAATCTTACCGATGATGTATTTAGCGCTTTCTTATGACCACCGTCTAATTGATGGTAAAGAAGCGGTAGGCTTCCTTGTAACAATTAAAGAATTGTTAGAAGAACCAGCTAAATTGATCCTTGACCTTTAATCTAAAGAATAAAACATGGGCTTAGGGCGATCCTCTAAGCCCATTTTTGGAGATAAACATGTCTCAACAATTTGATCTTGTTGTAATTGGCGGCGGCCCTGGCGGTTATGAAGCAGCGATTCGTGCTGCGCAGCTTGGTTTCAAAGTTGCGTGTATCGAAAAACGTGTACACAAAGGTAAACCATCTTTAGGTGGTACTTGCTTAAATGTGGGTTGTATCCCTTCTAAAGCATTGCTTGATTCTTCACATCATTATGAAGATACACTCCATGGCTTAGACGTTCATGGCATCACAGTTGAGAATGTACAACTTGACCTTGCTAAACTTTTAGCACGTAAAGATAAAGTTGTAGATAACTTGACAGGTGGCGTTGCTCAATTACTGAAAGGTAATGGTATTGAATGGTTGCAAGGTACTGGTAAATTACTTGCAGGTAAAAAAGTTGAATTCGCACCATTAGATGGCGGTGAAGTACAAGTTTTGGAACCTAAATTTGTCATTTTGGCAACGGGTTCAGTTCCTGTAAATATTCCAGTGGCTAAAGTTGATGAAGATCTTATCGTAGATTCAACGGGCGCATTAGAATTCCAAGAAGTTCCTAAACGTCTTGGTGTCATTGGGGCAGGTGTTATTGGCCTTGAACTTGGTTCAGTGTGGCGTCGCCTAGGTTCTGAAGTTGTTGTATTTGAAGCAATGGATGCATTCTTACCAATGGCTGATAAAGCGTTGGCAAAAGACTACCAAAAGCTTTTGACTAAACAAGGTTTAGATATCCGTATCGGTGCAAAAGTTGCTGGTACTGAAATCAACGGTCGTGAAGTGACTGTTCAATACAACCAAGCGGGTGAAGACAAAACTGAAACTTTCGATAAGTTAATCGTTTGTGTAGGTCGTAAAGCTTATGCTGAAGGTTTATTGGCTGAAGACTCAGGTATTAAGTTGACTGAGCGTGGTCTAGTTGAAGTAAATGATTGGTGTGCAACGTCTGTTGACGGCGTATATGCAATTGGTGACTTAGTCCGTGGTCCAATGCTTGCGCATAAAGCAATGGAAGAGGGTGTAATGGCGGTTGAGCGTATGCATGGTCATGCTGCTCAAGTAAACTATGACACCATCATTTCTGTGATTTATACTCACCCTGAAGCGGCGTGGGTTGGTTTGACTGAAGAACAAGCCAAAGAAAAAGGTCACGAAGTTAAAACTGGACAATTCCCATTTGCTGTAAATGGTCGTGCTTTAGCTGCGAATGAATCTGCTGGTTTTGTGAAGTTTGTTGCAGATGCAAAAACTGACCGTCTATTAGGTATGCATATCATTGGCCCAGGTGCTTCTGATATTGTTCACCAAGGTATGATTGCACTTGAGTTTGTATCTTCTGTTGAAGATTTACAATTGATGACTTTTGGTCATCCTACTTATTCAGAAGTGGTTCATGAAGCTGCACTAGCAGTGGATGGTCGAGCGATTCACGCAATTCAGCGTAAACGCAAATAAGATAAAAAAAAGAGCGACTACGGTCGCTCTTTTTTGTTTCAGGTGGTTGTCTTATTTTGCAGAATCATCTAAAAATAAAGAGAAGAAGTTTTTTAAAAAATCCAAAATGTTTACTGTGATAGTAAACAGCTTCGGTGCAACAAAAAGTAAATAAGTAGTAATAAAAAGGTTAGTCGATGAATTTACATGAATATCAAGCTAAAGCGCTATTGAAAAAGTATGGTATGCCAGTCCAAGAAGGCGTACTTGCAACCACTCCACAAGAAGCAGTTCAAGCCTTTGAACAAATGGGCGGCAAGTTTGCTGTAATGAAAGCACAAGTGCATGCAGGCGGCCGTGGTAAGGCAGGTGGTGTAAAAGTTGTTAAGTCAGCAACAGAAGCTGCAGAATATGCAAAGAGCATCATCGGGACCAACCTTGTTACCTATCAAACAGATAGCCATGGTCAACCTGTCAACAGTGTGCTTGTCGCGGAAGATGTTTATCCTGTAGAGCGTGAACTGTATTTAGGCGCTGTGGTTGACCGCTCAAGCCGTCGTGTGACTTTTATGGCATCGACTGAAGGTGGTGTTGAAATTGAAAAAGTTGCAGAAGAAACCCCAGAAAAAATTATCAAAGTAGAAGTTGATCCTTTGGTTGGCTTACAGCCTTTCCAAGCACGTGAAGTTGCATTTAAGTTGAATTTGAAGGATGGACAAGTAAATCAATTCGTCAAAGTGATGTCTGCGGCATATCAAGCCTTCATTGAAAATGACTTTGCTCTTTTTGAAATTAACCCACTTTCAGTACGTGAAAATGGCGATATTTTATGTGTAGATGCCAAAGTTGGAATTGACTCAAATGCTTTATATCGTTTGCCTGAAATTGCGGCGCTACGAGATAAATCGCAGGAAAATGAACGTGAGTTAAAAGCATCTGAATTTGACCTGAACTACGTTGCACTTGAAGGCAACATTGGGTGTATGGTCAATGGTGCAGGCCTTGCGATGGCCACTATGGACATTATTAAACTTTACGGGGGGCAACCTGCGAACTTCCTAGATGTGGGTGGTGGTGCAACCAAAGACCGTGTCATTGAAGCGTTTAAAATTATTTTGGCAGATACCTCTGTGCAAGGGGTGTTGATTAATATCTTCGGTGGAATTGTACGTTGTGACATGATTGCTGAAGCGATTATTGCAGCGGTTCAAGAAGTAAATGTAACTGTGCCTGTGGTTGTTCGTTTAGAAGGGAACAATGCTGAATTGGGTGCCAAATTACTTGATGAATCAGGTTTAAAACTTATTTCTGCAAATGGTTTGTCAGATGCCGCAGAAAAAATCGTTGCTGCAGTAAAAGCGTAAGGAGTATCAATATGAGCGTATTAATTAATAAAGACACCAAAGTATTGGTACAAGGTTTTACAGGTAAAAATGGTACTTTTCACTCAGCACAAGCGCTGGATTATGGAACAAAAGTTGTTGGTGGCGTAACACCTGGTAAAGGTGGCACAACGCACCTTGATTTACCTGTATTTAACACGATGAAAGATGCAGTTGCTGGTACAGGTGCAGATGCAACTGTGATTTATGTCCCAGCTCCTTTTGTCTTGGATTCAATTATTGAAGCAGTGGACTCAGGTGTTGGACTGATTGTGGTGATTACCGAAGGTGTACCGACTTTAGATATGCTCAAAGCTAAGCGTTATCTTGAAACCAATGGTAATGGTACGCGTTTGATTGGTCCAAACTGTCCAGGCATTATCACACCAGGTGAATGTAAAATCGGGATTATGCCAGGTCATATTCACCAACCCGGTAAGATTGGAATTATCTCACGTTCTGGTACCTTGACCTATGAAGCGGTTGCACAAACGACGAAACTTGGTTTAGGGCAATCAACTTGTATCGGTATTGGTGGTGATCCAATTCCAGGCATGAACCAAATTGATTGTTTGAAACTGTTCCAAGACGATCCGCAAACTGAAGCGATCATTATGATTGGTGAGATTGGTGGTACTGCTGAAGAAGAAGCAGCTGAATATATTCAGTCTCATGTGACTAAACCTGTCGTTGGTTATATCGCAGGTGTAACAGCGCCGAAGGGCAAACGTATGGGACATGCTGGAGCAATTATTTCGGGTGGTAAAGGGACTGCTGAAGAAAAATTCGCGGCATTTGAAAAAGCAGGAATGGCTTACACGCGTAGTCCCGCAGAATTAGGCTCTACAATGTTACAAGTACTTAAAGAGAAAGGTTTGGCTTAAGCACAGACTTAAAGCTTTAGAGAATCCCCAAAATTGGGGATTTTTTTATTATTTCATAGACATATCTAATAGAGTCCCGTAAAAAATCTCCGTTTTTCTTACATTTTTCATGACGAAAATTGGTTGGATTTCACTTACTACGAAAATACAATGTGATTGAAGTCACATAATTTAATTATGTGGTGATCTTTATTTACATAGTGTGAAAAGTATATGAATTATAAAAAGCCAATATGGATGATTTGTATTTTAGCTAGCACTTGCCCTGTAACACTTTTGCAAGCAGCAGATAACATTGATCAACTCCGAGAAGAGAGTGTTGTTTTGATTCGATCAGGTCAAGTTGATCAAGGTCTCGAACGGTTAAGGGCTTTATTGGCACAACAACCACAAAATCAAAAGCTCATTGCAGATTATATGGTCAGTGCCTATGCGCATCAGAAAGTAACTGCATCAGATCTAGCCCATTTACAAGATATTAGTGTTCAACGTTTTCCTGAATATGCATGGTTAAGTGTTGTGAAGGCTCAGCGCGATTTAAGACAGTTCAATACCGCTGCAAACTGGGCTGAAATGTTTTACCAACAGAGTAAACAACAGCAATGGTTAGTGTGGCAAGTTGTATTAAATGCAGAGGCTGGACAAACGGTTCAAGCAAAAAAATTACTGGCACAAGTCAAAACAGAACAACTCAGCCCTGACTATTTAGCACAAATGTCATATGCCTACCGCGTTCTGAGTATGCCGATTGAAGCATTGGAAAGCTCAGAGGCAGCACTGAACCAACAGGTCAATCCTGATCTACAAGAGCAATATGTTTTAGCCCTGATGGTGAATAGTGCTTATGTTGAAGCTGAGGAATATATTCAAAGTCATGGTTTAAATGAATTACGTCCAAACTTACGTCATAGTGTAAAGCTTAATGAGTTTTCTCAACGTATCCAAAATGCAATTCAGTCCCAGCGTATGTTGACCTATCGTGATCAAGGTATGCAAGCCTATAACAAGCTTGATCAAGTGATTGCGGCAATGCAGCGTTATGAAACTGAGTTACCCGAAGATCAGGCGCTTCGTCGCAAGTTTTATTATGACTACAGCTATGCTTTAAATGCACGACAAGCATCTCATGAGGTTTTAGCTGAATTAAAAAAAGTGAATTTGCCAATTGCGGATATGCCTGCTTATGTACGTCATGCTGCGGCAGACAGTTATTTGAGATTGCGTCAGCCTAAGCAAGCGGAAGTGTATTATCGCAGTTTACTATTAGAAAAAAATTATCCTAATTACGACGTCTATGCAGGTTTGTATTATTCTCTGATTGAACAAGAAAAGTTTAAGCAAGCTGATCAGTTGATTGTTCAGATGGATCATTTATTACCGACTTTTAAATACAGCAATGCAAAAGGTGTAAATAGAACAACACACGATGACCGTTTTGAATATTTGGGTTTAAAAGGTCTGAACTATGCCTATCGTAATGAACATGCCAAAGCTGAACATTATTTTGAGCAGTTGGTGGCACAAGCACCTAATAATGTGAGTTATCAAAACAATCTTGCTTTAATTCAGCGTTGGCGAGAAAAACCAAAACTATCTGAAAGTAACTTATCCCAACTACAAGGGGTAGAGCCGATTGATCAGGCAACGCGTATTAACCATATGCAAAATAACCAAGCTCTTGGAAATATTCAGGCTTGGCGTGCTCAGAATGCAGATTTAATGCAACGCTCACCTTTAGATACAGGGGTTCGACTTAGCCAGAAAGAGTTGAATGACCGTAATCGACCAACTATTCAGCACCAAAGTATGCTTTCAAAAAGCAAATCTGACAGTCGTGACTTGCTTGGGCAGTTAAAAGGTTCGCGTGAGCGCGAGCATCAAACGCGTCTGAATAGCCCTTGGTTTTATGATAACTATCGTGCTTATGCCATGCAGGACTATCGTTGGTCTGAGTTTGATGACGGCAAGGTGAAAGATAATCGGATTGGACTTGGACTTGAATGGGCATCAAAACGAAAATCAGCAAGTATTGCATTATCGCAGACTACAAACGGAGATCGTCTAGGTGCTGAACTACAATGGTCACAGTGGTTGAATGATCATTGGAACTATCATTTGGCTTATAACAGCCAAGCCGATATTCCCTTACAAGCTATACGCAATGGTGATGAAGGACAGTCTTACAGCTTGGGTTTTGACTGGCAGCAGAATGAGTCTCGTAAGGCAGGGGCAACTTATCAACTGACGGATATTGATGATAACAATACGCGCCAAGAAGTGGCTGCCTATTTTAGGCAACAGATTTATCAAGCACCACATCATATTACGCAAGCCATTTTACGGGGCTATTACGGTCAAAATGATGATGTCCGCGTGGATTATTTTAATCCTGAGTCGAATTACAGTTTAGAAGTCGGCTTAGAGCATGAGTGGATGACATGGCGTCATTATGATCGCCATTTTAGTCAGCACTTTGAAGCAAGTGTAGGGACGTATAAGCAAAAAGACTATTCGGCAGAAGCAATTTATAACATTTATTACCAACATGATTGGCAACTGTCGAGAACATGGAAGCTCAATTACGGCATAGGTTGGGGAATCCATCCTTATGATGGTGATTCTGAGAAACGTACTTATGGGGTGATTGGCTTTGAGGGGCGCTTCTAATGAAAAAATTCATCAATATATTAATCGCAATGAGTTTAACGGGAACACTTGTTGTTCCAAACCTTTCATATGCAGAATTGCAAAAACCTAAACAAATTAAATTACAAGATAATCAGTTTGTGACTTTAACTTTTCATGATGTACGGGATGATGTTGCAAAAAGTGGTGATCGTGATGTGTACGCGATTAGCACCAAAAATTTGGCGCAGTATCTAGAATGGATACAGCGTGAAGGATGGCAGCCGATTCGTCTAGAAGATATTTGGCTGGCAAGGCAGGGGAAAAAAATATTACCTAACAAGGCTTTACTATTAACTTTTGATGATGGGGCATTGAGTAGTTATAACCGGGTTTTTCCACTGTTAAAGCAGTATAAAACGCCAGCAGTATTTGCAATACCAACCAGCTGGATTAATGGTAATACCAAAGATGCCTATGAGGCATACGGTGTAGGCAACTTAATGACATGGCCACAAATGCGTGAAATGGCTGCATCAGGTTATGCTGAATTTGTATCTCACTCTGATAATTTACACCGTGGCATTTTGGCGAACCCACAACAAAATATGGAACCAGCAGCAATTACTCGTCAATATTTTGAAAAACAAAAAACTTATGAAACAGAGGCTGAATATCGCAGTCGAGTGGTTGCCGACTTAAAAAAATCAAAACAGGTATTAGATCGTGAGCTGGCTATAAATAGTCGCGCTATTTTCTGGCCTTATGGTGCAGTCACTGCGGAAAGTGAAGAATTGGCAGCTAAAGCAGGCTTACCGATGTCTTTTAGTTTAGGTAGTGTTGCACCCCTGGCAGACTCGGTAAAAACATATCAACGTGCTTTGATTATGGATAACCCAACACCTGAAATGATTAATCAGGAAATGTTGGAGTTTTTGAATTATGTCCGAGCACCTTATAAGCAGCGGAAGAGTTTTTTGCGTTTTGATTTAGCAGAAATGCAATCGGCCGATAATGAGCAGTTTAATCAGAAACTCGGACAGTTATTGGATCGTGTCGACGGTTTAAAAACCAATACCTTGATTCTTAAAGCCGTGTCAGATAGCAACGGTGATGGAAAAATTGATGCTGCATATTTCCCCAATCGGCAGTTGAAAATGCAGCAAGATATGCTGAATCGTGTGGTATGGCAGTCACGAACACGTATTGCTAACCGTGTTTATGCCGAGCTCCCAATCAGCTTGGAAACTGAACAGAATGTAGACCTTGCGATGTTGACGGCTGACTTGGTAAAGAATAATAGCTCGATTGAAGGGTTAATGTTGGATACGGGTTCGATGCTAGACTGCGCGATTGGTCAGCAAAAATGGACTCCTAATTGCGAAGCTCAAGTAAATCGCGTCTTCAAAATCAAAGAGCGAACCAAGGAGCAGGCAAAGTACTATGCCAATATCAGTAATAATTACCAAACAGCGCTGAAAGTTAATTTAGAACAAACCCAGTTAGACGGTTTAAAGCCTTTATTAGACTATACCTTAGAGTATGCAGATTTTCTTTATGTTGAGTTAGATCCTATCCAACAACCAGAGGTATTTAATGCCTTTGTTAAACAACTTAAAACTTTGAATGAAAAAGAGCAGCAGTATTTGATTGCGAGCTTTAATGTCCCAACTCCGCTTAGCACCCAACAGGTAAAACAGCTCAAAAAGAGTTATCAACAACTGAGAAGTTTAGCGATTCAAAAAGTAGGTGTAAATAATTACAGCTTTAATCTTGCGAAGGTGATTCATCAAAATTTTTACCCTGAGCTGAGTTTAAATAGCAGCCCATTGAATTACCGCGATCCATTTACTCAAAAAGTTTTGGAGAAAAAATAATGCAATGGTTATTTAATTTAAGATTTAGCGACTACTATTTTGGTTTTGCATTTTTATATCCACTCTTTATGGCTTGGCTATGGATTGCAGGCGGAATATGGTTCTATTTAAAACGTGAATATCGGGAGAATGATGTTCCACAACCAAGTGAGCATGCCTGTAGTATTTTGATTCCTTGTTTCAATGAAGAAGATCAAGTTCGAGAAACCATTAAATACGCCATGCAAACGCAATATCCTGACTTTGAAGTGATTGCGATTAATGATGGCAGTAGCGATAAAACCGCTGAAATTCTAGATGAGTTACAGCAAACCTACTCACGTTTACGTGTGGTGCATCTGGCTGAAAACCAAGGAAAAGCTTATGCACTAAAAGCGGGAGCTATGGTCAGTCAGCATGAATATCTGATTTGTATAGATGGTGACGCTTTATTGCACCCACATGCTGTGCTATGGATGATGCACCATTTAACACGATTTCCACGTGTGGGGGCTGTGACGGGGAACCCTCGAATTATCAACCGTTCAAGTATTTTAGGCAAAATTCAGGTCGGTGAGTTCTCATCTATTATTGGTCTCATTAAACGTTCACAACGGACTTATGGTCGGATCTTTACAGTGTCTGGGGTATTGGTCGGATTCCGTAAAACTGCTTTGGATCGTATTGGATACTGGCGTGACGACATGATTACTGAAGATATTGATGTGTCATGGCGTTTGCAATTTGACCATTGGGATCTGCACTATGTGCCAAATGCACTCGGCTATATTTATATGCCAGAGACCTTTATCGGCTTATGGAAGCAACGTTTACGTTGGGCGCAAGGTGGAATAGAGGTCTTATTGGCCTATAGCAAACAAATGTTTAACTGGCGTTTACGCCGTATGTGGCCAGTCGCGATTGAGTCTATGATCAGTATTCTCTGGGCCTATGTGATGTTCGGTATCATTATTTTATATCTCTACGGTTTGTTTTTTCCATTACCTGGTGAGTGGGCGATTCAGTCCTTTATCCCGCAGTGGTATGGGGTAATTTTAGGGGTTACCTGCCTTATTCAGTTCTTTGTCAGTTTGATGATTGATAACCGATATGATCGTGGTCGTATTTTGAGAAATTATTTTTGGGTGATTTGGTATCCACTGTTCTTTTGGCTGTTAACCATGATGACAACAGTCGTTTCTGTACCGAAAACCTTATTGAAAACGCAAAAGCGTGCTCGATGGGTGAGTCCAGACCGTGGTTTTAGAGGAGAGACCAAAGATGCAAAAAACTGAAAACTTTAAAATAATTACTGATGAAAACTTACTAGACATCCCTAGCTATATAGACCGACCAGAATATGTTCGAAATAAAACAGCAGGTTATAGTCTGTTGGCGCTTGGATGGATCACGTGGATGTGGTTGTTTTTACCATTACTCACAGTTCTGTTTTGGTTATTTGAAGGAAGCTTGGTTTATGAGCAATTGATTGTGGCAGAAATGCCACGGAAGCCCTTGAATCTGTTTCATTTAACAGGGTTGATTACGTTTTTCATTCTGTGTCTGTTTATTTGGGCGAGTTATAATTGGTATCGGTTTCATAATAATGAAAAGCGCTTATTTCCGAGCAATGTCATGCCATCTGAACTTGCGCATAGTTTTCGTGTCAGCACGACAGATATTAAACGTTTGCAATATGCAGACAACATTACCTTACACTACAGTGAGGATGGTGAACTGACTACTTATGATCTAAATGATCAGGCGAAAACACTGGATTCAAAGCCGCTGCGTGTGGATGTTGTTGTACAAAATCATCTGGATAATAACCAAAATGCTTAACGCCGTGTTGTTTAAGTAACTGCATGGTTTCAGCGAGCTCAGAGCTGGAAATTTTCTGATTATTTTTCCAGTTGATGGCTTGAAGTTCAAAAATAGTACGATCCAAGTTTGGGTCGTATTTTTTGGCCTGAGCAATCAGGTCCAAGTAAAATTGACGATGATTCGGACTATCCTCCATATAAGGCATCGCCATAATTGCATTATAGTCATAATAGGCTAGGGTACTGGCTTGGGATTGACTAAACCACTGTTCACTCTTTGGATTGAGCACAACTGGTGCATACATGTTACGAGCAGTGAGTAAATTCGGCTGCTGTTTTCTTAAAACTTGGCTTAAGCCCGCTGCAAACTGGTCCAAATAAGCAGTTTTATACTGTGCAAATTTAAACTGTTCAGGGTGCTTTGGATCACGGAGCATAGATAGATCTTTAAATCCCCATGCTCCATACATTTTTTCGGCTACGATAGATACATCTTCATGATCATTAAGGGTTATGTCGTCATGGTACAAAATGCCGTCGACTTTATTTCTGCTTATAAAATCATTGAATATCTCAGTAACCAATTTTATATTCTTAGGCTCAAAGGGGCTGATACGAATATAAGCATTTGAAACTTTTTGACTGTTTTCCACATATTGTAATTGGTCTTGTCGAGGAAATTCCCATGCGATGAGAGGAAGCCATGCATAGACTTGCTTTACCTGAGTTTGTTGTCGAATTTCGCGCAAAACTTGCGGGAATAAATTATCACGCATTGGAATATGTCTATTTTCAAAATAAACTTGGTCTGCTGAACCATTAGCATCTGGGTCGGCAAAAGCTTGTAGAAAAATGGTATTCGGCTGAATCTGTTGAATGCGAGAAATTAGGGTTTGAATATTTTGCCGTTGCTGTTTTTTATTGGGGTCGAAAACATAGTCTAGATCAATATGCATAATGCGCATCTGATCAATTTTTGTTGCGGTAGAAAGTTGAATATTTTGTGCTTGATACTCCGCAACAATGGTATCTATTGGATGATTTTTGATCAGAACGGGAGGTGTTGGTTGATGTATAACATTACATGCAAACAGGGGCAGTGTGGTTATACAGGTGAGTAATATGTTCAGTTTTTTATGCTTTAAAAAATAAACCATGGTGTTTCATGAAAAACAGAGTATGAATAAATACTGTAATCGAAAAGCCAAGCGTGAGGGGCGTTTTTATGTATGCTTGTGTGAGCTTAAATTTGTAGGTAGATTAAACCGCAAGGCATTAGAACTCTTGTAAAAGTCAAAGAATGATCATTCATTGGCAATAAAATAAGTGTTGAACATCACTTCTCTCTTGTTGAAATGCTTAGAATGAGGGCGGATTCCTCCTATAAATCCTCTCTCTAGCCCTTTCCTTTACAAAGGAGAAGGAACTTTCATTGTGATTTCAATACAGCTCAAAAAATGACTGATGCAAGAAATCTATTGTATGGCCATAAGCTGCTAAAGCTGTTGAACAAAAACAGTGAGGATTGCAGCTAAAGCCAATGTCATGGATATGTCGTATTGCTTGCGATCGCTATTTTATTGAATGGCTGTGTTATATTCTTTATTTATATACTAATTTTTCGTAGAACAGTATTACAGATGTTGAATTCCATTCATTTGTGCTTTAGTCGTTTTTTATTGTTGTTATGGTTACCGATTAATACGGCCTATGCTGAAAATGAAGATGTCTATTTGGTTGAGTTTATGGGCGATGAAATCTTTCATCATTATCAGGACTTAGCGGAACAACATGAAGAAGAAGAAAAAAATTATACACTGATGAATAATGATTTTTATGAGAATGAGTATATCCGAGTATTTAACTATACAGCCTACAATGTAGATAGTTTGAGCCATAAATTAGGGACTGGAGAGTTTCATAGTTCTGATTTGGATGCGCTTGGCATTTCATTTGGTTATGGTGTTGAAATTAAGGTTAACAAAAGAAATAAAATTGGATATGAGTACCTTTCAAGTTTTCCTTATAATCGTGGGCAGTTGATACGGATTTTTTGGGTGCGACTGTTTTAAAGATTGCGTGTGAATACAGAGTGTAGCTCAAATAGGGTTCAGCATATTCTCAATAAGAATGCTTGCATAGGATCCGTATAGGAGACTTTAAACATCAAAAATATGATGTTAGGTTTCGGCCAAACAGTGCTTTAATTTCAGTAGGGATGAGGGCAGTTTGGAATTTAAATCAGATGTTTAGTGGATTTTTTAAAATGTCTGTTTTCCACTTTTAAGCGATAAAGCTGTGATAACGGAATAAAAAACGCGACCCATCGTCGCGTTTTTTAGATATGAAAATTTATGCACTTTTTACATTTTGTGGTTTTAAACTTTGGGTTAAGCCATTAATGTCACCGCCTTGAATCCCTAGTTCATTCATTAAACTATCAATCAAAGGTGCTTGAGTGCGATAGCGTAGGGCACTGTTTACCACCTGATCGGACAGTGCTACAGAGGATTGTTCTGTGCCATCTGCGGATGTTGATGATACTGCGCCTACATTTCCTAAGCCATTGACTTGTAAAATCTTAATGTCATCAATGTTTTCCATTGGTTTAACGCTTTCACGAATGATTTCTGGTAAGTATTTCAATAGCGCCAAACGAATTTGCATTTCCACCTGTTCAGGGGACAGTACATTGTTGGCTTCATTCACTGCACGTGTACCATCGGCATCGACTTGGTATTGTTTTTCCATCGCCTGTGCTAAAAGAATTTTGGCATCTGATTCACCTTTAGCTTTTAAGCGAGCTTGCTCGGCTTGAGCTTCTGCTGCAATACGAACTGCTTCGGCATCATCTGCAGCGGCTTGTTTACCTGCTTCAGCAGCCACGGTAATCGCAATTGCATCTTTCTCAGCGGCTTGTTTTGCAGCGACCAATTCAACAGCTTTTTGACGCTCAGCACGTTGTGTTTCACGGACTGTAATCACTTCTTCTTCAGCTTTAACCGCTTCAGCACGAGCACGGTCAGCAGAGGCTTTGGCTTCGGATTCTTCACGCGATTTTTCAGCAATTGCAATGGCACGAGACTGTTCTGCAAGTTCAATAGTTTTTTTCTGTTCAACCTGAGCTTGTTCAATAATTTGTGATTTTTGAATATTTTGACTTTCTACATCTCGTGCAGCACTGATGCGTTTTAGTTCAACTTCACGTTCAGCTGCAATACGTGCCTCTTCTGCTTCACGTTTTTTCACAGCTTCTTGAGAAGCAATCTCGGCTAGTTGTTCTGCACGACGAACCGCAATTTCACGTTCTTGTTGTAGTTTTGCGTATTCTTCTTCGCGTAAGATCTGCAAACGTGCTTGTTCTGCTTCTAGGTTTTTGGTTTTAATGGCAAGGTCAGCATCTTGCTCGATGTGATTTCGTTTACGACGGCGGTCTTCAATGGTTTCAGTTAGCTTGGTTAAACCCTCAGCATCGAAGGCATTTTGCGGGTTAAAATATTTAAAGCCTGTTTGGTCTAGACCTGTTAAAGACACAGTTTCAAGTTCTAAGCCGTTTTTATGCAAGTCTTCAGACACCACTTGTTGTACTTTTTGCACGAAATCTACACGTTTTTCATGTAACTCTTCCATCGCCATTTCTGCGGCAACGGCACGCAGTGAGTCCACAAATTTACCTTCGACTAAGTTTTTTAACTCATTCGGCGACATAGTTTTTTGACCCAAGGTTTGCGCGGCAATTGCAATCGACTCAGCCATAGGCTTTACACGAACATAGAATTCTGCCATCACGTCGACGCGCATACGGTCACGAGTAATTAGTGCTTGGTCATCGGCACGACGAACTTCTAAGCGCAGGGTATTCATATTGACAGGGATAATTTCATGCAGGACTGGTAGTACAATTGCACCCCCACCTAAAATGACTTTTTCACCACCAAAACCAGTACGAACAAAAGAAATTTCTTTGCTTGAACGACGGTATAAACGGGCAATAATAATGCCGATAATGACGAGGGCAGCAAAGATAATCCCTGCAAGAATAAGAATGTTATAGAGATTGTTTGTGAGCATAATGATCTCGATTTTATTTAAAGTCTTAGATTCTCAAATGAAGTGCAACAGAGATTAAATTATTGGAAAGAAGCAAGATGAGCTAGCATTTTGCTTCCGACCGACCAAAGTCAAAGTTGCATCATGAACTATACTCATCTTACCCAAGAA
>NZ_BKFU01000056.1:0-21376 GCF_008980265.1 Acinetobacter sp. TUM15064
CTCGCTTGATTAAAGCTTGGTTATACGAGGACCAATTGGTTGTACGATAGATTTTAGGTGTAGGCTTCTTCATCTGGAAATTATATTACTGAAGAAGCCTTCAAGAATAGCTTTGTGCAACAAAGCCGTTCACAACTAGAATTTTAAAATTGCTCGCATCCTTGCGAATTTTACTCAACCATATTTTGTAGCTACTTTGAAGCCCTCAAGTTTCGAAATTGAACTGTGCAAAAAATATAGAAAGTGCATGTTGCGCAATTTCAGCATCTTGAAAAGATTTTGCACCTGATACTCCGATTGCTCCAACCAATTGCCCTTCATACATAATCGGTTCGCCACCTTCGAGCATTCCCGAAAAGCTTTGCATGCTCAGAAAACCCATCTGCCCAGATCGAATCAAGTCTTCAAATAACTTTGATGGGCGACGACTCATTGCTGAACATTTGGCTTTTTCAATACATAAATTTGCTGTCATAGGCGATGCTCCATCCATTCGCTTCATTGTCAGTAAAATTCCTGTTTCATCAACAACAGCAATACTTACATTAAGTTCATGCGTCTGAGCATAATCAAAAGCATGACTTAGTATAAATTCAGCATCTACCAACGTTAAACAATGTTTGATTTTCATTTTTCATTCCTCCAAATACCTAATACAAAAAAGCCCATCAATTAAGATGGGCTATATAATGATAGAACTGAAAATTTACTTCATGCTGGCAAAAACATCTTTTGCGGCCTGAAGAGTAAATTCAATGTCTTCATCTGTATGTGCGGCAGAAATAAAACCTGCTTCAAATGCTGAAGGTGCAAGGTTCACGCCACGGTCTAACATGCCATGGAAGAATTTACGGAATGCGTCGATATCGCACTTGAGCATCGAGTCGAAGCTGGTAATGTCTTCTTGATCGGTAAAGTACAAACCAAACATACCACCTACTTGTTGTGTTTTAAAAGCAATACCTGCTTCATTGGCCGCTACTTGTAAACCAGCAAGAAGTTTTTCTAGCTGCGCTGTCAATTTTTCGTAGAATCCCTCTTGGCGCAGGTGCTTAAACATCTCAATCCCTGCACGCATTGCAAGTGGATTCCCCGACAATGTTCCAGCTTGGTAAACTTTACCCAGTGGAGCAATACACTCCATCACTTCTCGTTTACCGCCAAATGCACCAACAGGTAAGCCTGCACCAATAATTTTGCCCAAGGTGGTTAAATCTGGGGTCACGCCATAGTGAGCTTGCGCACCGCCTAGCCCAACACGGAAACCTGTCATCACTTCATCAATGATAAAAACAGAACCATATTCATCACACACATCACGAATCGCTTGCAAGAATCCATCAATTGGTTTCACAAGGTTCATGTTCCCTGCTACAGGTTCAACAATCACCCCTGCAATCTCGGAACCAAACTTAGCAAAGCACTCTTTTAAGGTCGCAATATCGTTATATGGAAGTGTGAGCGTATGTTTGGCAAAGTCAGCAGGAACGCCCGCTGAGGTGGCTTCCCCCTCACCATTGGTTAACAAGCCTGAACCCGCTTTAACCAATAACGAGTCTGAATGACCGTGGTAACAGCCTTCAAATTTGACAATCTTGTCACGACCTGTGTAGCCTCGCGCAAGACGAATCGCAGTCATAGTTGCTTCAGTACCTGAATTGGTCATACGTACCAACTCAATTGACGGCATAATTTCGCAAATAATGTCGGCCAAAGTCGTTTCATGTACAGTAGGTGCACCAAAACTTAAACCATCTACCGCAGCACTTTGTACAGCTTTAATAATTTCAGGATGAGCATGACCTAAAATCATTGGTCCCCATGAGCCTACGTAGTCCACATAGCGTTTACCATCCACATCATACAAATACGCACCTTGCGCCTTTTCAATAAAGACAGGCGTTCCACCTACACTATTAAAGGCACGTACAGGTGAGTTCACACCACCTGGAATATGTTTGCTAGCTTGTTTAAACAATTGTTCTTGCTTTGGAGATAAGCTCATGAAATTACTCAACTCAAAAAATAAAAAGACATCTAAAACACTTAAGCTTTAGATGCAAATAAATCAGCCCACTGTTCAATACGATCGGGAATCGCAGACATTGATCGACCTAATATATCACTAATCACTGCGCAAAGGTCGGCACCCGCATCAATCACTTCACTTGAATTTTCAACTGTTAAACCGCCAATTGCACAAATGGGCACATTCAATCTGGCTTTGGCTTCTTTTAAAGTCTCCAAACCAATATGACCTGCTTCTGGCTTGGTATGAGTTGCATATATTGCACCAAAAGCCACATAAGTTGCCCCTTCAGCAATCGCTTTTTCAGCAAGTTCAATCGAGTTTAGACAAGTACGACCGATAACCACGCCTTGAGGCAAACGGGCAACAGCTTCAGCAACTTCACCATCATCTTGTCCCAAATGCACCCCAACGCCGTACTTAACCGCCATTTCCAAGTCATCATTAATCACAAAAGGAACTCGATATTCAGCACACATAGCTTTCATGTACTCAACTTCATAGTCTTGCTGTTCTTTGGGTACTTTCTTACGACGATATTGCAAAATCGCAATTTCACCAGTTGCCATCGCACCCTCCAACTTAGCCAAAAGTAGCTCTAATGGATCATCATTTGTAATTAGATATAAACCGCGCATTTAATTCTACCTTTGGGTTATGTTGTTCTATTATAAAGCTAAAAATCAATCTAACCTTAATGAATTGAGATTGAAAACATACTGCTTTGTACAAAAAAGTCGCGACTAAACAAGTGCCGTCTAAAAATACCTATTATCAGTGATAGCCACCCCAACGCTTTCGCAGTTTAATGGATACATAAGGTAACAAGAACAAAATTAAAATAACAACTTCATAACAAGAATAAGAGATGAGAAGCGATCTAAACGGCTTTTTAGCTTTTTAAACCAGTGATGTTCAAACAACATCATAAAAAGCTAAAAAGCCGCGTATTTTATTTGAATATGACATAAAAAAAACCTAGAGAAGGTCACTCTAGGCTTGGAAAACTCAAAGCAAAGATAAGCTAAATGTGCCTACTTGCAATAAGATGAAAATATATACAACGACTTCATTATTAGAACATTCACTTTAACATTGCAACTGTTAATTTCGGGTTGCGACGAATATTTTCATCATTTGGTCATAAAGTACTTCACTCACTTGGAATTTTATCCAAAGTACGATCTTGTAAGCTAAGGTTTCCGCGTAACACATCGAAGAACATGCGCCAATCCGAGATAAAACTATACACAGGCTGTTTAAAACTGGCTGGCTTATTTTTTTCAAAAACAAAATGACCTACCCACGCACAGGCATAGCCAGAGACTAAACCGTATACAAAATAACGTGGTTTGCGTTTAAGTATGGCTTTAGAGAAAAAGTACAGCCCCATCGAACTGCCCGTGACATGCAACCGACGGCTCATGATGTTACGGTGTTCTGTTAGATAAAAACGATAAAACTGCTGAAAGTCCTTAATCGGCAACTGAAAATTAGGTTCTACATCACGTTCCTGTTTCGGTTCAACCTGTGCATTCATCTGTCATCATCCTGATGGTTTTCTACCAACATAGCCGAAAATGTTCAGTCTGCAAAGTGCAATCGCCTCTAAGAAAGTTTCCAATAAAAACAGAATTGTTTTTTGATCAATCTCTCACTGCAACTTTGTTTTATTGTGTCGTCAAGTCTTACATACGGTCTCTTTTTCGCTACAATTCAGTTGTCCATTGGTGTGCCTTTAGCGCACATAAAACAAACTACAGATCATGCATCTAAATACATAAAGGCTTGGCACTGACCTAGCCCCTCAAATTAGGAATTTTTCATGGTTGAAATTGAATTAAAATTTCAGATTAGCGAAGCACGACGTACCGCCCTTCTTAAAGCTTTAGATCCTAAAAAATCTGAAAATATTCAACTTCAAGCCAAGTATTTTGATACGCCTGACCGCCTTTTGGCTCAACACGGCGCTGCTTTGCGTCAGCGTCTTGAAGGCACTTGCTGGATTCAAACACTCAAAGCCGCAGGTAAAAGTCATTTACACCGTTTTGAACATAATCACAATTTGGGTGAGTTAGAGTCATCTCCTGAACTCGACCTCAGTATTTATGAAGCTATTCCAGAAGCTCAACAGATTTTAACCCAAGCTTTAGGATCAGATGCAACTGCGTTAAAGCTCACCTTTGAAACGGATATCCAACGTACCTATCGCGTTATTGAGTTTGAGGATGCTGAAATTGAAGTCTGTTTGGATGTCGGTGTGGTTCGTGCATCTGGTCGAGAACAGACCATCCATGAAGTAGAGTTTGAACTCAAATCAGGCTCTGTGCAGTCGCTTTTGGCTTTTAGTTTTGAATGGGTGAAGAAGTATCAACTGTGGTTAGATGTTCGTAGTAAAGCCGAAATGGGTAACTTACTGGCACTTGAGCAAACCGTTAGCCCAGCACGTTTTGAAAAGGAATTTGTCTTATCAAAAAAAGAAAGTGCGGCACATAACCTGAGTTTGCTGATTGGTCAGCAAATGCAGCACTTACTGCCCAATATTGCCGCAATTTCGGCAGGTGTTGCTGAGCAAAGTCATATTGATCAAGCACAAACTGCTTTAGAGCACTTACAACTAACGCTAGCGTTATTCAAAGACTGGAATAGCAATATTTCTGATAAATGGGCAATGCAACTGGGTGCATTTAAGCATCAATTCGACCAACTACAGCATTTGCAACACATGCAAGATACCTTAGGTGCATTTTTACAAAATCCAACCACAACAGAAAATCTTGCTAAAGACATATTGTATGCTCAAGAAAAGCTTGGAAATTTAGTTAAATCGACCCAAAACGTCCATCATTATCTTGAATTATTAACGTTTAGTTTAAGCTCACATGATCAAGTGCAAAAGCAAGATTTAAAAACCTATGCACATAACACCCTGCAAAACCAATATCGACAGCTACAAGAAAGCTTAAATGCTGCGGATATTAGTCACTTTGAAAGCTTAGATGTATTGGCACAGAAAATTAAGGAACTGAAGTTTAGCTTTCCTATTTTAACGTCAATTTATGATGTGAAAAATTTGCAGAAATACAGTAAAGCGTTAAATGATGCCCAACAAGCCGCACATGAATATCAAATCTTAGCGACTTCTGCTACGTACATTCAACAGACAGAACTTGAAGCCAGTGATTGGTTTGTTTTGGGCTGGCTCACAGCAAAACTTGAAGTCTATGCAGATAAACTTTTAGATGCCACAGAACAGTTCTTAGTCAGCCGTAAATTCTTGAAATAACGCTCTGCATACCATAATAAGCAGTTATATAAATATATGACTGCTATCGCCCCTCCACAAGACCTGAAAAGTCGTAAAACCACGATAGAAAATCGTGGTTGTTATCTTCCAAACCACTAATTTATCTATGGCAAAACGGCCTATCATCAGAACAATACAGGTTATATTCATTTTTTTCTTAAAAAGTAAGGCGATACATTCCTACTCAATGTAAAGTTATCGTCACTTCACGGCAACCATCAGTACTTATTAATCCTCATACATTTAACTTCCACCTCATTATTTTAAAAGTGACCTCTATCACACTGTTTCTGCTCTTTTAGCTTATATTTATTCAAAATTGGTCTTTTTTTATTCGATTTAGCATATAGTTAAATGCAGGTCGTTATGAGTAAGCGCTATGCAAGAGATTGAGTTTAAGTTTCAAGTTCCAGTTAAGAAGCGTAAGGCCTTACAAAAAGCTTTTAGCTTGCTCAAGGCTGAACCGATTCATCTGGCAGCACAATACTTTGATACAGCTGAACAAACCCTTGCTAAACATTGCATCGCGATTCGACGTCGTCAGGAAAATGATGAATGGAAACAAACCCTCAAAGCCGTGAACAACGCTAAAGCGCTGAGTCGATTTGAACTTGAATTTGATATAGCACCACCTGAAACAACGACTCTCGACTTACATAGCTATGATGCTTATCCTGCTGTCTATAAACAATTAAAGCGCGCTTTGGGGCTTCCACTTCCAACCCTTAAGTTGCTCTTTGAAACTAACATCCAACGTTTACGTGTTTTGCAGGATGTTGGGAACAGTACAGTTGAGATTGCACTCGATATTGGAAAAATTTTTAAGGAACAAAGCAGTGTAGATATTTTCGAGATCGAATTTGAATTAAAACAAGGAGCTATAGAGGATCTTATCGCACTTATACGGCCTTGGATTCAAAAGTATCAACTGTTGCTCGACACACACAGTAAATCTGACTATGGACTTCTAGCTGTCCGTCAGCAAAGTTACTTTCCCGCACAGTATCAGACATCTCTTGCACTGGACAGAAGCTCAAGCGAAGTTGAGGCTCTGCAAAGCATAGTGGCCAATTGCTTACAGCACCTACTCCCTAATGCTAGTTCAATTGCGCGACAGCAATACTCTAGTGAACATGTCCACCAAACCCGCGTGGCAATCCGCCGATTACGTAGCGCACTGAAAAGTTTTGCTGCATGGTCGGACGCCATTCAACCACACTGGAAAACGGAACTTACCACTATTTTTCAAGCCTTAGGTGGAACCCGCGACATTGATGCCTTAAATGAAGATTTACTTCCTCAACTGATTGAGGCAGGTTATCCATTAGATCATCTTGCGCCAAGTACAGAAGTCATCACTGATATCTCTGCCCTATTTCAACGACCCGAAACGACGCAACTTTGGCTTGAATTGATTTTATTTACAGAGCAACAACTAGATTCACCTTCAAAAGCCAAACTGAAAAAGCATGCACTCAAAGTAATCCATGCTTTACACCATAAAATATGCGCACATGCCGAGCACTTTAGCCAGCTTGAGGATGAGGAAAAACACCGCATTCGCAAGCAAGTCAAACAACTGCGTTATAGCATTGAGTTTGTGGCGTCTTTACTCGATGCAAAAGCGTTAAAAACCTATTTAAAAAAACTCAAAGCAGTACAAGAAAGCTTGGGGCACTATAATGATTTGGTGGTTGCAGAAGCCTTATTTCAACAAGCTACAGAACCCAATGTTGCCTATGGTTTTGCTGCGGGCTGGCTTGCTGCGGAAAAAAATAGAATGCTGAAATTGGTTGAACAACAGCTGATACAGTTCAGCCAAACCAAAAAATTGAAATAGACGTTTAAATCAGAACACACATCAGTAGTGAAAGGCTCTTTTATAATAGAATTACCAACCGGCACCTAAGTTAGCGATACTTGCCGTATACTTTCCACGTGTTGTTATCTGCGAGTGGATCATTATAACTATCGCTACGCTGTTTACGTGGTTTGTCTCGCGCATCGACCAACTCAAAGTGTGCTTCGGTACTTAACACGATACCATTTACATAAAATCGGGTACGGGTATATTCACTCTGCCCATGCTGAAACACATAGGTTCTGAGGTCAATAAATTCCCTATGCGCAACCAAGGCTGCGTTATCATCGCTGTCCAACCAAGCGCGCATAGCTTGGATTTGCTCGGGTTCAAACTGCCCACATTTTTCGATTAAGCTCGCAATACCGCGAAAACTTTTAGACTCTTTGGCACGGGTTTTATTAATCCGAATACGATCGACGTGAAAATAAAATAGCGGTAAATTCAAATGACTGGGTAAATGAATCGCGTCCAGTACCTCATCTTCCATAAAGGGTTGGAATAAGTCTTGCGCCCGCTCAATCAAACCCGTCCACTGACGGTAGTAGTCTTCGACCTCTGCTTTTGTAGCGTAATAAATCGGTAAGCCTTCGACATTGGCCAAATTTTGTGGTGGCCAAATGTTTTGACGCAATAATGCAATATCACTTTTTAAACTTTGTACCGCAATCGCGTCTTGCATGGATATTCTCTATTTTACTACTTAGGCTATTTTTAGATTAAGGCAAAGGTTTAGTTTCTGCAAGGCTTTGCCTATAATGCAGTCTGAGTTATTTATGTATTTTAGGACAAGTTCATGGTTCAGAAGATTGAAGCAATAGATGTAACCGAAGAAGAAGCGTTGAATGCTGCTTTTTTTGAACGTGCAGATGAATTTATTAAGCAAGCCAACGATTTTTGTCGCACTGAAAAAGGTTCACAAGTGAAACCTGCTGAAATACGTGGCCAAGTGAGTGCTGCGATGTTGTTTGGTACAGCCCGTTTTAACACATGGGTGGCAGCCAACAACTTTAAAGATGGCGATGAAATGCGTGATGCCAAAGAACAAGTGATGTCTTATATTTTGCAGCAGTTCCAAATGATGCTTGAAGACAACTATGACGAATATTGTGAACAGTTTGAGAACTACCTTCGTTTCCGTCATAACGAAGAGTTTCATGCCAACAAGCATGACCACAAACACGATCACTGATCAATCAAAGCCTGCCTCGTGCAGGCTTTTTTCATTTCGTCGTATTTGAAATGAAATACAATGTTGCAATACCTCAATTTGCAGTAAGGTAATCCTGAAAGAATATAATTTAGGGAAAAACATGCAGCATTTGGACTTTGCACTCATTGATCCGCACATTCACCAGTGGGACCCCTATAACACGCCACATGCAGCGGCTTTGGCAGTCAAATTATTGGGCAAGCATCCTAAGCTCTTGGACAAAATGGTTCGTTTGGTGAAACCTAAAGATCTGATTGAAACTGTCGGTCTAACCCGTCATATCACACATCCTTATTTGCCTCATGACTATAAACACGATACTGGCACATACACAGTAGAACAAGTGGTGCATGTCGAAGCCAGTTGGCATCACAGCAAAGGCAAAGGTGTGGTTGAGGAAACTCAGTTTATTGAGTCTTTAGCTTTTGGGGCAGATACGGTCAAATTGGGTGGCATTGTCGCAACAGCTGACCCGCGTGATCGTAACTTTAAGAAGATCCTAAAATTACACCATAAAGCTTCACCACACTTTCGTGGTATTCGTAAAATGGCGTCTTTTCATGAAGACAAAGCAATCCATGCGTGGACAGATGAGCCACACTTATATCGCAATAAAAAATTTCTCAAAGGCTTCGAAGTACTGTCCCAATACAACTTGAGTTTTGATGCTTGGGTTTATTCCACACAGCTTGAAGATGTGATTTATCTGGCCAAGCAGTTCCCAGAAACCTCCATTGTGCTAGACCATTTGGGTACACCCGCAGGTTTATTTGGCTCAATTGGCGCAAATACAGGGATGACACAGACGGCACGGGAAAATATTTTCTTCCGTTGGAAAGATGACTTAGCTGAGCTTGCAAGCTGTCCAAACGTCTATACCAAAATGTCGGGACTCTTCATGCCAGTATTAGGACATCGTTTTCATAAAGAAGACCGGCTGGCGTCCAGACAAGAAGTCTTTGATCTGGCACATCCCATGATTACGCATGCCCTCGCCTGTTTTGGTACCTATCGAGTGATGTTTGCCTCTAACTTTCCGATGGATTCGGTCAGTACATCGTTGGTCAATATTATTGATGCCTTTAGTGATGTCGTCGCAGCCTATGACCCTGATGCTTTAGAGCGCGTATTTCATCACAATGCCAAACAGTTTTATCGGCTTGAATAGACAACTAAGAAAACTGCTTCATAAGGCTTATAACAAAGAACCCCTCTATATTGAGGGGTTCTTTTTAGGTGAGAACTGAGATCTTTACTTTTTCAACGCTGGCTGCGCTTTGCCATATTGGTCAGCCATCACTTCAACCAACTGATCCAGCTGAATATATTTCTGAATCACCGTATCAACATCGGCTTTACTGATTTTAGCCAAAGCTAAATCGCGTTGCTCACGATCCAGTAAAGTACGATTGCGCTTCATTTGAGGAATCAACATGCGATGGATATTGCGACTATCTTCAAGTGCAGTCACACGCTTTTTCAAAATATCAGCCTTTGCAGCTTCGACTTCCTGTTCAGTAACGCCTTTTGCCAGTAACTCATTCAACACTTTATACACGACTTGAGACACTTGAGTTGATTTGCCTGCGCTATAGTTTGCATCAATCGTCAACGCCCCTGACTCCGTCCAGTCATCCAACGAAATGCTACTGCCAAAACCATAGACCAAGGCATTCTTTTCACGTAGCTCTTGCGCCAAACGAGAGGACAACTGCGACTCACCTAAGATGTGCTCGAGTACCTGTAAAGCAGGTGCATCTGGGTGATACGTGCCCACTGGGAACGTCATAATGCTCTGATAGCTACCAAACTCACGCTGCTCTGACAGCGCGTGTACCCGCTGCGCTTTATATGCCGTAAAGTCAGAAGTAATCCGCTGATAAGGCGCTGCCGAATTCCAGTTTGCAAAAGCCTGATTTAAAGTCTTTTTCATCTTTTTCGTATCAATCACACCCGTCACCGAAATTTGTGCATGATTCATTGCAAAAAATTGCTGATACAGCTGTTTAACCTGTGCTTGTGTTGCAGCCTGATACTGCTTCTTGGCATATTCAGGCTCAAAGTGATGGCGGATATCCCCCATTGGATAAGTTTCAAGTAAACGCGCAATGGTTAAAGCCGCTACAGTTTCAGGCTCAGTATATGGTCGATCTAGACTTGCTAAGCTTTGTGACTTAATCAAATCAAACTGGCTTTGTTCAAAAGTTGGATTTTTAAGGACATCTACAACAAAGTTAAAAAATTCATCAAACTTTTCTTTCTTCGCCACGATTGAGATATTGATGCCGTTACCATTACTTGCTGCACTTGCACCACCGCCCGCATCAATAGAATGATCAGCAATGTCTTGCAAACTATATTGAGTTGACGCTCTGAGCAGTAAATAAGAAGTCAGGTCTAATAACTCGGCCTTATTAAACAAACTTTCTGCCGTACCAAAGTCAATCGAAATGGTGGCATAGGTCTTATCGTCACGCGTGGTACTCGGGTACAGCGCATATTGCATACCATTTTTTAGCTTGCCACGCTGAATTTGTTTTTCAGCACTTTCTAAATATTGCTTTGAACTTTTTACATACTCAGCAACTTCCGCTTTATACACACTTGCATCTTTCAATGGCTCTTCAGCAACGGCTTGCTGATCTAAAGTTTTTGCTGGGGTGGCTGCTGCCGCTTGTTCAAGTGCTTTTTTCTGATCTTCTGGGGTCGGTAAAATAGTACCTGAAATCCGATGCTCTGGGATCAAAAAGTCATCTAAACGTTGATTAACTTGCGTAACGGTAAGCTGTTGTAACTGTTGCTGATCTTTAAAGTATTGTGTCCAATCACCATTGGCAGAAACCACATAGTCACTGAGCATGCCACCGACTGCCGTTGCACTACTGAACATGCTTTCTTGTGCATTTTTAATCATGCTCTTCACACGGTTAAGCTCAACCTCGTTGAATTTTGGTGTTTTTTCGACCCCAGCAACCAAAGCTGACTCGACTTTCTTCACATCATGGTTGGGGGCATAAACTGCGCCCATAAACACCATATTGAAATCTTGGTCTAACCACGTGGTTGACTGAACTGCTGTCGCCGTTCCCGTTTCTACAATACTTTGGTACAAATGCCCGCTAGGTTGCATGGTATATAAATACGGCGACACCGCCAGCGCGGTCTTAATGTTCTCGTTTTTACCATTCAGGTAAATATTGTATTTGGCGAAGTTACTGCCTTTTTTCACGACAAACTGGCGATCTTTAATCTTGCTGGCATCTAAGACAGGTACTTTAACTTTCGCAGGCACAGCGCGCGCTTGAATCGCACTAAACTTTTCATCAATCTGCTTCAGTACAGCAGCTTGGTCAAACTTCCCTGAAATGACAAACACCGCATTATTCGGTGCATACCAGTCACGATAAAACTTATTCAGTTCAGCCATTTTGATTGACTGTAACTCGTTTAAATCACCAATCGGTAAACGCCCTAAATATTGATTACCATAAGCAGACTTCCACATTTGATCCATGAGTACCGAAAAAGGCTGATCCATACGGACTTCACGCTCACGTTTTACAATCGCGATTTCAGACGGTACATATTTTTCTTGGAGCACCAAGCCATCCATACGCTCAGCTTCAAGATGAATCAGCTCATTAATCGCATTTTGTTCAGGACGAACCACATTAATATATTTGGTTGAATAATAATCTGTACTGGCATTATTCATTAAACCGTATTGATCTAAACGGCGCTGAAATTCGTCTCCTGGCACATTTTTAGTTCCCTTGAATGCTAAGTGTTCCAATAGATGCGCTAAACCACCCTTTCCTTTAGGATCGTTCAATGAACCAGTCAAATAGACCATATTCATATACACTTTATTTTCTTTATCGTTTGGCGCAAGAATAATGCGTAAACCGTTATCTAATTTATATTCTTCAATTTTCTGTTCCGATTTTACCAATACGGGTTGTGCCCATACTGTACCCCCAAAGCCAAGTAGCAATACCGACAAACTCAATGTTTTAAAACGCATTAACATTATTTTTCCAAATAATTCGACAAAATATGAATGATTCTCAACATCATAGAGGAAAGTGAAATTATTTTTATAGTAATTTGGTGAAAAACAGCATTTTAATCAATGCTTATTTTTCACCAGTAGTTTTATTTTAAGAGAATTACAACTTAATCTAAGTACAATTCAGCCGTCATATATAACTTGGCATAGCCAGAAATTTGGATCCGCGTTTCAGACTGAATATCGCAATAAAGCAATCCTCCACGGCTCGATGCCTGATAGGCAAGCAATGAGGTTTTACCCAACTTCTCCGCCCACAAGGGTGCAAGACCTGTATGCATGGAGCCTGTCACAGGGTCTTCATTGATGCCTTTATGCGGTGCGAAATAACGCGCGATATAATCATAATCTTGCGACGTTGAAGTCAAGGTAACATCTAAGTTTTCAGCCGTAATCGCAGTACTGACTTTATGCTTTTCTGCCATTTGACGAATTTTATCTAAGTTCGGCTTGGCATCTTTAACTGCCTGCTCAGACTCACAGACTAAAATATAAGCCTGTGGGTTTAAATAGACTTCTTTAATTTCACAATCGACCAACTCATGAATTTCCGCAGGATAGTCTTCTAACTTTTGCGGTGCACGAATTGGAAAATTCATATGAATCTTGCCGTCAGCATCTTGATCAATGATAAAAACACCCAAGTCTTTGACATGAAACTGGATACGTTTAGCATCGGTATAATCACGAAACAGAACGAAACTACTGGCTAAAGTCGCGTGCCCACAAAAGTCCACTTCAACCTGAGGAGTGAACCAGCGAATTTCAAAGTTTTCAGCATCAATGACTTTCACAAAAGCCGTTTCTGCCAAGTTATTTTCCAAGGCAATATTCTGCATCAAATCTACTGCTAACCATTCATCATGCACAATCACAGCTGCAGGATTACCTTTGAATAATTCAGTTGTAAAGGCATCGACTTGATACATTTTCATCGTTTTTCTCCTAAATTGAGGCTTTATTTTGCAAAAAACTGAGCAAAAAAGTAGATACAGTTTTTTGTCATTTATGGATACACCCCCAATAAAAAGAAGCCTAATCATGAAGATAGGCTTCTTTTCAGTTCATCGGCGATATATTACTCAGCTTAGACTTCTTTTAAGTCCACATTGTCTTGCTCAAAAATGCGCTTATCTGTTTGACCTAAAACTTGGCTGGTCACGACACCTGCGGTCATCGAACCATTCACATTCAAAGCCGTACGACCCATATCAATCAAAGGCTCAATTGAAATGAGCAGTGCAACCAAAGTCACAGGCAAGCCCAACATTGGCAGGACAATCAGCGCTGCAAATGTTGCACCACCACCTACACCTGCCACCCCAATCGAGCTCAAGGTCACGACACAAACCAAAGTCAAAATCCAAAGCGGATCGAGTGGATTAATACCTACTGTCGGTGCGACCATAACAGCCAACATTGCAGGATATAGCCCAGCACAGCCGTTTTGCCCAATGGTCGTACCAAATGAGGCTGAGAAGCTGGCAATTGACTCAGGTACGCCCAGACGTCGTGTTTGTGCTTCAATATTTAAAGGAATACTGGCAGCACTTGAACGGCTGGTAAACGCAAAAGTCAGCACAGGCCAAACCTTTTTAAAGAACTGAATTGGGTTCATACCTGTGAGCGCCAAAATCACGGCGTGCACGATAAACATAATCGCCAAGCCGATATAAGACGCAACCAAGAAGCCACCTAAGTTTAAGATGTCCGCCATTTTAGAGTTGGCCACAATATTGGTCATGAGTGCGAACACACCGTAAGGAGTGAGCATCATAATCAAACGCACCAACTTCATGACCCACGCTTGTAAGATCTCAATTGCAGACAACAGCTTTTGCCCTTTCTCAGCATCCGCTTTCATTAGGTTCAAGCCTGCAATGCCTAAAAACACTGCAAAAATGACTACACTGATAATGGAAGTTGGATGTGCCCCTGTCAGCTCGGCAAAAGGATTGCTCGGAATAAATGACAGAAATAAATCAGGCACTTGCAAATCAGCCACTTGCCCGACATAGTCAGTTTGAATCGTATTTAAACGTTCAGTTTCTTGTGTCCCTTGTACCAAACCTGCCGCAGTTAAGCCAAACAAATTGGTCACCACCACGCCGACAAATGCAGCAATCGCTGTGGTAAATAACAAGGTTCCAATGCTAATAAAACTAATTTTACCCAATGAACCTGCATCGTGCAGCTTAATCACAGCGCCTAAAATGGAAACAAACACCAAAGGCATTACCACCATTTGTAATAGTTTGACATAGCCTTTACCGACCACATTAAACCACTGTACCGACTCTTGCAGTACAGGCGAATGCGTACCATAAAACCCATGTAAAGCGAGACCAAAAACAATACCAAGACAGAGACCTGACAGTACTTTCTTCGCTAAACTCCAATCGGTTTTACGGGTTCGACCAAGTAAAATAAGCAATGCAATAAAAATGATGACATTGACGATTAAGGGGATATTCATATTGTTTCCCTAAATGATGCTGTCATAATTATAAATCAAAATTGAAACGGCCTTACGGTTTTGCGCCACATTCCCCACTGAATGTACAAATTTAGACTGAATCGGCAGTTTTAGAATGTGGTATAAAGCACTTAAAACGGCTGTTAAAGTGTTCTTTTACATGAATCAATCTCTGCTTAATCCTCACATTCTGCCCGTTCCTTTAGAAAAAGCATATCGGCTACTCAACCACGGCCCAACCGTGCTGGTTTCCAGTCAAGATGATGAAAGCACCGATGTCATGGCTGCGGCTTGGGCATGCGCCCTAGAGTTTAGCCCAGCCAAAGTGACGGTCGTACTCGATAAATCGACGAAAACCCGCAGTATTATTGAAAAATCAGGTTTATTTGCACTGCAAGTCCCTACACTTAAACAGCTAAAAATGGTCTACGCACTCGGCATGATCAGTCAATATGATGCGCCTGAAAAGTTACGTCAGTGTGGGGTCGAACTTTTTCAGTTTGGTCACAGCCCTATCCCAGTGGTTGAAGGCTGTAGCGCATGGATTCTGTGTGAACTCATTCCTGAACCGCATAATCAGCAGCAGCATGATTTATTTATTGGCAAAGTCATTGCCGCCTATGCAGATAATCGTGTTTTTAGAGATGGGCATTGGTATTACCATGAAGCCGCAGAGGAATGGAAAAGTATCCATCATGTTGCAGGCGGACATTTTTATACCATTGGTGATGCGGTGGATATCAATACACTTAAAGACACTGAGTAAATTGGCTTCGCCTTTACTCCGCTCGACTAAAGGCGAACATCACCCGATTGTTTTATTGTAAATTTCACCTTATAGTTCAAGTGTATTTTTTAAACAAATAGTCAAATGATGATGAACAGGACGTTCTCGAGCACCGTACAACTGAGTCTCTTTCTCTGCCTGAGTATGTGCTTGGGAATTGGCATCTTACGTTTTTCTTATACCGCTCTACTGCCGTCCACTCGCGAAGCCTATGAATGGTCACACAATTTCGCCAGCCTACTCGGTAGTGCTAATCTGCTGGGCTATCTGATCGGCGCGTTCTGGGCGATGAGGCTGCCACAAAATGCAAAAATGCCGATCTATATCATTTTTGCTGCGTTGTTTGGTTCAATCAGCCTATTTGCCTGTGCATTTGCACATTTTAATGAAGTTTGGTATTTGGTGTGGCGCATCATTTCAGGTATCAGCGGTGGTTTGCTGATGATTCTATCGCCCAGCATTGTGGCGCAGTACAGTGAGTTACAGCACCGTTTTAAAATTAATCTAATTGGATTTAGCGGAATAGGAATTGGTGTATTGGCAGCCACGCTGTTTATGCCGTATTTAGACCGCATTGCCATCACCAGCGCATGGTTCATTCTCTGTGGCTTTGCATTTGTCATTACATGGTTATTATGGACACTGGTTCGTCCTTTCCAAAAGCAACTGCACAGTATTCCTACAAGCCAGCCCCAGACTCATACAGTGAATAAAATTTACTATAGCTTACTCATTGTGTATGCCTGCAGCGCCTTTGCGTATATTCCCCATTCTTTGTTTTGGATTGATTATTTAAGCCATGTTTTAACGCTAAATTTATATTGGATCAATTTTAACTGGATTTTATATGGCCTAGGCAGTGCTCTAGGTGCTGCAACAGCTTATGCTTTAGCACGTAAATTTGGCAACTTTCTGGCTTTAAAGATTTTATACAGTGTCTATATTGCGGCAGTGTTTATTGCAGTTCTGAGTTTTTCGCCTGTATTTACGCTCCTGTCTTCATTTCTCACAGGCCTACTGAACCCTGCAGTGGTCTTTCTCACCTCCTACACCATCTTACAACTCTACGGCTTGGCCTATAAAAAACTGTGGAGTATGGCAACACTTAGCTTTGCAACGGTACAGCTGGTTGGTGGTTTAAGTTTTAGTACCTTGCAGCATTTGGGTTGGTCATATCACTTTCAGTTTATGCTTGCTGCTGGAGTCCTCGGTTTAGGAACACTGCAATTGTTTTATTTTACCCGTACGACATCCACCTCCAATCCAACCAGTAAAAAGAAGGCCTTTTAAGCCTTCATATTAAAGAGAATCAAAAAAGTAACCTACTTGCGTTAGTAGGTTACTTTATAGAGGGTCGTCCATGTTAAATACGTGTGATATTTTAACTTACCCCTAAATATTACAAATGAACGATGTAAGAATAAGAAAAAAATTGATGAACCATCTATGAGCAAAACAATGAATGCATTCGAACTTTTACAACTGTAGATCAAAACTTGGCTATTTCAATGCATTTAAAGTTAAATACGGATAAGGATTCACAGCTCCTTTTCCAGTCCTATAAATTCCATAGTGCAAATGTGGTGGCGTATTCTTAGCATTGCCCGTGTTTCCGACATAGCCCAATACCTCTCCCACTTCAACCCAATCCCCCGTTTGAATATCAGGCGCATAAGCATCTAAATGTGCATAGTAGTGACGGCTTAAGTTAGGTCCCATCACCCACACCACTTGTCCACCTAGACTATTGATCCCAACATCCAATACAATGCCTGATGTGGCGCTTAAGACTGGTGTTCCGCGTTTAGCGAAGATATCAATACCTTGATGTTTTCGTCCCTGCCCACGTGCAGCCCCCCAAGTGTCCTGTATCTGCTTGTGGCTTACTCCTTCTACAGGCACATTTAAATTTTTCGCTAAAGGCGTCTTATATAACTGCCAATATAAATAGGGGTAACTCAAACCCGCTGCTTCACCCGAAGCCGGTGGCTGACATCCACTCATCAGCAGATTTGTACTTAAAATAGCTCCACTCAGAACTAAACGAGACATGATTCAACTACTCAGCTAATTTTTAGATATGCAAATAAGATAAAGTTACTTATTCATACTAAATGCTTCATATATTGAAAGATATCTTATATATGTAACGGCAAAGCCCTCATATAAAATGAGGGCTTTTCTTCAAATAAACTACGTAAAACTACTTACGCTTCTTCAGTTTTTTCTCTAAGGCTTTCAGCTTAGACTGATGCTTAGAAATCTTTTTTAAACGAGCTTTGATCTTCTGTTTTAATGTTTTCACAACATTATTCGACATAGAGTCCTCCTGTTAGTCCAATTCCTTTTGCGTGATTCCTCCGTGCTGTGTTTTAAGATAAATTCATTAAATCACGACAACTTTAACGTTGCTGATTTGGATTCTGTTGGTTTTGGTTCGGTTGTTTTTGCTGGCCTTGATTTGGCTGCTGTTGCTGTTGTTGCTGATCTGGCTTTTGTTGCGGTTGATTGGGTTGCTGTTGACGCTGCTGCTGATTTTGTTGATTAGCCACGAGACTACTCCTTTGATCATCTGCCGTAACATTCGACAAAGACCACCATACAGCACTGGCTCAAAAACCCAAGCTATAAGCTGTATCAAAGTACTTCAATGTAATGACAATTCTAATTTCCCTTTATAAATCAAACTATCGTGTTGTTAGACTGTACTTTCACTCACCTAAAGCACGAATGTCTTAACCTAGTCTTACATTGCAAACATATTTCAATAGCTATTTTCAACTTATAAAAAGAAAACCGCAACAAGTGCGAGTTTTCTTACAGTCTGTTCAATTAAGACTTATTCCATATTGGCAATAATAGCCTCACCAAACTCTGAACAACGTAATAAGGTTGCATTCGGCATTAAACGCTCAAAATCATAAGTGACCGTTTTCGCCTCAATTTCTCCTGAAATACCTTTAATAATCAAATCTACAGCTTCTACCCAACCCATATCCCGTAGCATCATTTCAGCAGAAAGAATAATAGAACCTGAATTGACTTTATCCTGACCAGCATATTTTGGTGCTGTTCCGTGCGTGGCTTCATAAACAGAAATCGCCCCACCAATATTCGCACCCAGCGCAATACCAATCCCTCCGACTTCAGCAGCCAGCGCATCAGAAATATAGTCACCATTCAGGTTTAGAGTCGCAATCACTGAGTAATCTGCAGGACGCATTAAAATCTGTTGCAAGAACGCATCGGCAATCACATCTTTTATAATGATGTCTTTACCATTTTTCGGGTTTTTAATTTTTATTCAAAGAGCGAATATCCCCACGTTTAAAGCTATCGCTAAAGAATACGTTCAAGAAAAGATGGAATATAAATCTGAGGACTATATTGCACGCTTTAACAACTCAATGGAAAAGGATGTCTACAAAGCCTTTGGCAATAAACCAATTAAAGACGTTAGCTCAGCAGATATCTTATCCATTATGAAGAACACCGTTGAACGTGTATTAAACCAAGGAAAGCATGGTACAGGTGAATCTGCAGCTAACATTAATCGTAGATTTATTGGTTTAGTTATGCGTTATGCAATTGTGACTCTTCGTGTTGAGAATGATCCCACCTATGCTGTAAGCGAAGCCATTGAGTCTCCTAAGATAGAACATGATCGACCATTCGAAAAGCATGAGAAGAATGCTCTACGAGAAAAGATTGACATTTATGGTGGTTCTACAACGGTCAAGAATGCATGTTTGGCAATGCTCTATTCTACGCTCAGAACTGTTGAGATTAGAAAAATGGAATGGAACTTTGTGGACTTTAAAGAAAGGATTATCAAATTCCCAAAAGTTTCAAAACGCTTAAAACAAGAACGTACAATGAAGAAAAATAGAATTCATATCGTTCCCATCTCTGATCAACTGCTTAATATCTTGAATGAACAGTATGCTTTTACTAAAGACCAAAAATATGTATTCCCTTCTCCACAAAAAAGAGACTGCATGATCTCTAGAACTACACTAAACAAGATGCTGACTTATATCGGCTTAAATCAAGTAACAGCTCATGACATCAGAGCTACAGCATCAACCGAATTAAATAGCCTTCGCTACAATTCTGACTGGATCGAAACACAACTTGCACATGCTGAAGCAAATAAAACACGGGCAGCATACAATCATGCCAAGTATTTAAATGATCGTAGAAAAATGCTACAAGATTGGGCTGATATTATTGATAGTTGGAATGCATAAATTATGAAAGTATCACCCCCCTCATACAGTTACCCTTTATGCTCGCGCAAGCAATGAAAGCTAAATCCACACCAGTAATTGACTGGGAGTTATGCGGAAATTGGGACAAGGATAGAAAATATTGGTCTATCATTTTATGCTTTCTTCAAAAATAAAAACGATAAACCAGAACTATTGATGGAGACTACAAACTGATGGAACCTAAAGCACAAACTAGATCACTTTTGAGAAAGCAGTTAAGATTAGACAGCTTATTTTAAGTAAATCCTAATTATCGATCTACTGAAGTACAGTAACTAAATTATGAGAGCCAATGTATAACCCTCATTATTTAGTCTGCTGAATATAATATATTATATGGAATATTCTAATTTTAAATTACCACTTAACATTCAGTGACACCACACCATTTCTACCCTCGCCAATGCTCGCCCATGTACCACTTGATGCCCAATACTTTTTATTTAAAATATTATTCATATTGGCATTCAAAGTAGCATCATGCCCACCCAGATTAAATTGATATGCCAGTCCGCCATTGACTAAGATATATGATGGTATTTCTACTGTATTTGTATTAGCTGTATAAGAATCACCATTATATCTAACATTGCCATGTAAACTTAAGCCAGCAATACTATCTATTAAATACTCTCCATTTAAAGTACCAGTCCACTTTGCAACACCTGCTGGACGATTACCTATCAAAGCAATATTAGATGCACTAACCTTATCAATCTCTGCATCCATATACATCATACCCGCACCAATTTTTAACTTAGATGTAGGTTTAAAATTGGTGTTAAGTTCAATGCCATTGTAATTCGTTATGCCATCTTGACTTAAATAATTATTTGCATCTGTGATAGTTGCAGCACGTTGAATTTTAAAGATAGCAGCTGTTGCAGAAAATAGATTTGCATCATACTTAAGCCCTAATTCATATTGTTTACTAATCGTCGCATCTAAAACCTCTCCAGCATTCTTATAGGTTGAGCCTACAATCCCTCCATTCTCAAGACTCTCAACATAACTCAAATACGTCGTACTATTTTTTGTTGGTTTATATATCAATGCAAAAGTAGGTGTAGTTGCTTTTGTGCTATACCCCGAATTTGATGCTGGATTATAATCAAGATCCTCAGAATCGTAATACGTATAACGAGCACCTAAAATGGCTTGAAATTTATCATTAAAATTCAAAGTATCGCTTATAAATGCATAGGATTGACTAATGTCAGAGCTTTTAGGTTTTAGAGAGGTGGATCAGGAAATTTGAACAACACTTATAAGTGATATTTTGCTCCCCAAATGATGTTATAAACATCAATATATGGAGTATTTTATGGCACGTAGACCAAGAAGAAATCATTCAAATGATTTT
>NZ_BKFU01000057.1:0-21069 GCF_008980265.1 Acinetobacter sp. TUM15064
TTTATAGTAGTTGCTATATTTTATTCCGAGTTCATAAAAAAATATTTGGCTGTTAATGCCAATTTGACGACTTATTTGTGTTTGAGTATCTAGTGAATTATCAATATTCTTTTTTAATAAAGTTAGTAGATTTACTATGGATTGCATTGAATGATATTCAATGCAAATAGCGCGGTAAGAAAGATCAAATAGCTGTTTAGAAGTTTTTTGAAAATCATTTTTTTCAAATGAAGAGAATAGAATTTCATCATGTTTTTTGCAAAAACCAGTAAATGTTGAAGCGTTTCTTATACCTATTTTTGAAAAATTAAATCCATTAAAGTCAAATTTCATACCATACACATGTTGATCGACGCTAATGTATTCTAACGAGCCTTTTTTGGAAATGGAATGAGCCTTGATAATTAAATCTGAGCAATTGGAAACATTTTTATGGAGGCATCCGCGATATGAAAAATTACTCTTTATTAAGTTATAAATTTCATTATGTGTCATTTTTACTTTTTTTTCTTTATTGAAATGACAATCAATAAAATTTAAACCTGATAAACACCAGCATGGTTGTTTCTTAGAGTGTTTTCTTAAAATCTCTTGAAAAACCTTTAGAGAAATAAGATTAGCTTTATCTCCTTTCTTTTTATGTGATTTTAATAAATATTGATAGGATGAGCTGTTAAAAAGTTTTTGCTGTACTGCATAGACTAGACAATCCAAATCAATAAATTTTGTACCATTAATAAAATATGTAAGTTTTCGTTTTTCTATTTTCATGTTTGATCTAAATAAGTAAAACCCCGCTATTTCTAGCAGGGTTTAAATTTTATTTCAATCATTCAGCTTAGTGCTGCAACACCGAAATATCTGCAACACTGGTAAACAAGTTACGTAACTGAGCCAGTAAACGTAAACGGTTTGCTTTCAAGTCGCTATCATCTGCCATCACCATAACGCCATCAAAGAAAGCATCAATTGGCGCACGAAGTGCAGCTAATTTAGAAAGTGCTTCTGTGTAGTCTTTCGCAGCCAAAAGCGGTTGAACCACAGGCAGAATTGCTTGAATCTCTGCACAAAGTGCTTTTTCAGCATCTTCAATCAATTTAGATTCAACAATTTCACCAGTCGGTGTGGCTTCTTTCGCTAAAATATTGGCAACACGCTTATTCGCAGCAGCCAAAGCAGCTGCTTCAGGCAAACTACGGAAATGGTTCACCGCAGTCACACGCTTATCAAAATCAAGTGGTGATTTTGGAGAAAGTGCTTGAACCGCTTGAATCACATCAACAGCAACGCCTTGGTCTTCATATTTCGCACGGTAACGGCCTTCAAGGAACGCAACAGCATCCGCTAAAGTTTTATCGTGGCCTTTCAATACATCGCCATAGGCAGCTAAAGCAAGCTTGATCAATTCTTCAATTGAAACATCAAGATTGTTTTCAGTCACTAAACGCAAAATACCAATCGCAGAACGACGTAAAGCAAATGGGTCTTTCGAACCTGTAGGTGCTTGACCAATACCGAAAATACCTGTCAGCGTATCTAAACGATCCGCAAGAGCAATCGTAGTACCTGTTTTAGTTTGTGGTAAAACATCACCAGCAAACTTAGGTAAATATTGCTCACCTAAAGCTTCAGCAACTTCATCATTCTCGCCTTCAATACGTGCATAGTAAGTGCCCGCAATCCCTTGAAGCTCTGGGAATTCTCCCACCAATTCAGAAGTTAAATCACACTTTGCAAGAAGTGCTGCTTTTTCAGCATCCGCAGGGCTTGCACCTGTGATAGCAGATAAAGCCACAGCCAATTTAGCAATACGTTCAGATTTATTCCATAACGTACCTAACTGTGCTTGGAAAACCATATTGGCGAGTTTTTCTTTACGAGATGCAAGCGGTTGCTTTTGGTCTTGTAAGAAGAAGAATTCAGCATCAGACAAACGAGGGCGTACAACTTTCTCATTTCCTTCAATAATTTGAGTCGGATCTTTAGACTCAATATTTGAAACGGTGATGAAATAAGGCTGTAATTTGTTATCGCTATTCACCAAACAGAAATACTTCTGATTGTCTTGCATGGTGGTAATCAGCGCTTCTTGAGGCACAGCAAGGAAACGCTCTTCAAAGCTTGCACGAAGCGCAACAGGCCATTCAACCAATGCCGTTACTTCGTCACGAAGGTCCGCAGGCACAATCGCAATCGCATTGACTTCATCCGCAAGCGCTTTAACTTGTTGATCTATGATCGCTTGACGCTCTTCAAAATTCGCCACAACTTTTGCCGCACGAAGTGCATCTAAGTAAGCATCAGCATTGGCTAAAGTAATCGCTTCAGGCGCATGGAAACGATGACCATAAGTCACATTCGCTGCTTTGTGATCTTGAATTGTTGCATCAACCACATCGTTATCTTTTAGTAATACCACCCATTTTACAGGACGAACGAATTCAGTACGGCTTGCCGCAGAACGCATACGTTTTGCAATTGGAAGATTATCCAGTGCAGTTTGTAAAATTTGTGGCAGTAAAACGTCAAGACTTTGGCCTTTGACATCTTTTAAGTAGCAAACTTTTTCAACTTTACCTGCTTGGAAAGTTGAAACTTGATCCGCAGTAATGCCTTGACCACGCATAAAGCCTTCAAGTGCTTTGGTTGGCTTACCTTCGGCATCATAAGCTGCTTGTACAGCAGGACCATCAAAGCGTTTTTGCGTATCTGCTTGCGCAGCATCGACATTGATAATTTTCAATGCCAAACGGCGCGGTGCTGCATAGGCTTCGATAGAATCAAAAGCCAAGCCTGCATCTTTTAAGCCTTTGATGGTTTCAGCTTGCAATGCATCACGTAAAGTTTTTAAGCTTTTTGGGGGAAGTTCTTCACAGCCAAGTTCAAATAAAACGGTATGTTTAGACATTATTTGTTCTCCGCTGATTTTTCTGCTTGAGCCGCTTCCGCTTCAACCTGAGCTTTCAATTGAGCTAAAACTTCATCACGTAAATGTGGTTCTGCCATTGGGAAACCAAGTTTGGCACGAGCCGCCACATAACTTTGCGCAATAGAGCGCGCCAAAGTACGTACACGTAAAATATAACGTTGACGCTCAGTTACAGAAATCGCACCGCGTGCATCGAGTAAGTTAAAGCTGTGTGACGCTTTAATCACTTGTTCATAGGCAGGAAGTGGAAGTTCAGCTTCCATTAAGCGAGTTGCCTCTGCTTCATAGAAATCGAATAATTCAAACATTTTTTCAACGTTGGCATATTCAAAGTTATAGGTCGATTGCTCAACTTCATTTTGATGGAATACATCGCCATAAGTCACAGTACCGAATTGACCTTTGGTCCAAACCAGATCGTAAACGGAATCGACACCTTGTAGGTACATTGCTAAACGTTCAAGACCGTAAGTGATTTCACCCGTCACTGGGTAGCATTCAACACCACCGACTTGTTGGAAGTAGGTAAACTGAGTCACTTCCATACCGTTGAGCCAAACTTCCCAACCTAAGCCCCATGCACCGAGCGTTGGAGATTCCCAGTTGTCTTCGACAAAACGGATGTCGTGGGTCAGGGTATCAATACCAATGGCTTTTAATGAGTCTAGATACAGTTGCTGGATATTGTCTGGGTTGGGTTTCAGTACTACTTGGAACTGGTAATAGTGTTGTAAACGGTTTGGGTTTTCGCCATAACGACCATCTTTAGGGCGACGTGAGGGTTGAACGTATGCTGCGTTCCAAGTTTCAGGCCCAAGTGCGCGTAAGAATGTTGCAGTGTGGAATGTCCCTGCACCCATTTCCATATCGTAAGGTTGTAAAATCACACAACCTTGTTCAGCCCAGTAGTTTTGTAAGGCAAGAATTAAGCCTTGGAATGTATCAATATGCGATATGGCGCGACTCATGCAGCATCCATTATAAATATAAGAAAAAATTGGTTCTAAGTATAAGGATTTTAGGTGGGAGTGGCAAAGTTTCTGTGCAAAATACAGAATAGTAATTTTAGTGATTATCTTTAGGTTTTTGGCGAAGGTTACTTTTTTCCTCCATGATTTGTTTATGGCTTTTTAAGCTGAGGAAAACAAAAAAAACAGCTGTGGGTAAAATGAAAAATAAGACTAACACTGTTAGGGTAAATACATCTAAAAAACGATGGGGATAAGAAATGTAATAAAAGCTGAGGAAGCCGAATAGCGTTGCCAACCCTATATTGAAGAGATTGAATTTATGAAAATGCTGTAATACTAAAAAGAGCAGAAGATAGGGGGTATAGAAAAAACATAAATAGAATAAAAAAGCAGGAAGAATCATCATAAATAGATACAGCAAAATTTTGGCGTTGGTCACCTGACCACTCATGATTGCAATAATCAATGTAGCCATACAAGTAGCTGGTAGTCCACCAATGGGGGCGAGGAATAAATTTGCTGTTATTCCCTTTTTCGTTTGTTGTAGTGGTTGAAAGAGCTTTTTAGTAATGGATTTCATGTTGGCCTGATTATGATTTTATAGTTAGATTGGCACTTAAAGTAGCAAACTATTACGTTATGAAATAGCACATGAGGGTGTGTTATTGCAATGCTTGAAAGTAGTCTAAATAAGGCATCAATATACAAAAAGAGAAACAATGAGAATACACATGATATTGAGGACAAAGCTGACTTTCATTATTTCAATCTAATGGTATTTATCGGTGTTGTTATAATGAAGTGATGCTGACCGGGTTGTGCAGTTACAGCAATACGTTCACTAAAGAATTCAGCAGAATTACTCATAAAAATAAGATGTAAAATAGATGCATCTTATTGGTGAGACCACGTATAATTTTGCACCAGTTGAGTGCGAAAAAATAGAAGGGTGGCTGTGTTTCATATGCAACTTGAATGGTTAAATACCTTAAAACCGAATTTTAAAGTGTTACCGCTAAAGGAAAGAATGCTCTGTGGTCTGGGTGCATTATTGGGTTTAGCCTTGTCTTCGCTTATCAGTTGGTGGGTGTTGGGGGGAATTAATGCATGGTATATCGCACCGATGGGAGCATCTTCTGTACTGCTTTTTGCTGTGCCTGCCAGTCCTTTGGCTCAGCCTTGGAATATGGTTGTTGGCAATATTATTGCGGGTATTATTGGGGTCAGTTGCGCACTCTATATTCCCAATTTAACGGAAGCATTTAGTATTGCTGTTGCATTATCTATTTTTTTAATGATGACGACAGACTCATTACATCCGCCAAGTGGTGCTGTAGCAATCACTGCTGTTTTGGGGGGAGATGTAGTACATCAGTTAGGATATTATTTTATTGCTTATCCTGTATTGCTTAATTCTGGGGTATTGCTGTGCATTGCAGTTGTCTTTAATCGTTTAATTGGGCGTCAATATCCGCAAGTTGCGACCCAGCTTAATCGGCGCTCCAAAGATCCAACACCAACTCAGAAAGTGACGATCCAACCCGAGGATATTCATCGCGTTTTAGCGAAAGAAACACAGTTACTCGACATTAGTGAATATGATTTACAAAAATTGATTTTAAAGGCCCAAGCTCAAGCGGATACGCGTTTTCAGATAGACTTACGTTGTCAGGACATTATGAGTAAGGATGTACTGTGCTTATACGATGATGAAGATATTCAGGTTGCTCTAGATAAATTTAAACAGATTAATTTAATGAGTTTGCCAGTGTTGAATCGTGCAGGACATTTATGCGGTACCTTGGCTTTATATGAGGTCGTGGAGTGGTTCCAGAAGGCGACAGACTTACGTACATCTTGGCAAGATCAGGTGAAGCATATTATGAGTCGTCAAGTGGTGACCGTACAGCCAGATCAAGCACTGCAAGATTTAATTCCTTACTTTGTTGAGCGTTCTTTTAACTATATCCCTGTGGTTGAAAACAAAGTCTTGGTTGGTATTATTAGCCGAGCAGATATGATTGCAGCCTTATACCGCCAATTGCAGCATCGCTAAGTCGTGTGAATGTTGTAGGCAAAAAAAAGCTACGACACTTTGGGGGAAGATGTCGTAGCATAAAAAGAAACTTTTTTGAGACGAAAGACAGCGTTTATGGGTTGCGATGATCTGGGTTAACGGTACGCATTGTATTGTGATAACCAGCTTGAGCCTGTGGAGAGTGCTCAATATAGTCTTTTTGTTTCGGCATCACTAACCAAAGGATGAGATAAACCAAAATTCCAGGGAATGCGGCACTCAATAGTGAAATGGTGATGAAAACAATACGAAGTAAATTTGCGTTCCAACCAAAACGTTCAGCAATACCACCCATCACACCAGCAATCATGTTTGAGCGGTTAGAGCGATATAAACCAACATTGGCCATCTAGGTCTCCTTAAAATATAAAATGTGAGTTACTTGATGAACTCATACTTTAAAAATGGTGACACAAATACGTTTTTAAAGGTGCTGGAGGCAATTAAAAAGTAAAGTTATGTAACTTACGAAAAGCTTGGGTTTTATACGGATTAAAATGTCCCGCGCTTATGTATTCAGCTTTAGCCATGAAAACGAATTAAGTGTTAAGTATAGTGAATGGTTGGAATAGAAACTCATGATTTGTATGGAAATAAATCACGTTGATGTGGTGAGTGTGGAATGAACTTAAAACCAGAACATCAAGGGGTAATGGCTATATTACGACGAGGAATCGTGGTGGGGCTTATTGGTGTATCGCTATTTGGTTGTGATAATGGGCATTCCGAGGCATCACAGCAACATGAGCCTACCAGCATGAAAGATACACCTGCTAAGAATGAACATTCCGGTAAAAAGCTGACGGAAGTCGCTGGACGCGCCACCATGCAGGATGACTCAGATTATGCACCGCGTAAGCTTGACATTCGTGAGCAGCAGTTTATCGGCCGTTATCGTACACAAATTCAATGTGATGGCTATTTTTTCCCATGTGAAACAGGGAAAGCTGATTTTATTCTGAATTTTTTGCCCGATGGTACTGTACACCGCAGTATTGTTCGTTTAGGGAAGGTTTTTTCTGAAAAACAACGGCCAGGTTTTACACACTTAAATTATCGCCGTGATACGTGGACCATGGACAAAGAACGGACCGAGCTGATTGTGCATCGTAAGGAAGGCCTGAATTTCTATTATCGAGTGATTGATGCACAGACTCTACAGATGGATTTGAATAAAAGTAATAATTTAGATGAAAATAACCAAAAGTTGTATGCACGTGGTTTTCCAAAGTTAGAGCGGGCATATACTTTAAAACGTGAGCCAAATAACTAAGATATTGTATTCTATGGTCATTTATTTGCTAAAGCAGAGTCTTTGTTGATACTGAGATATATCGTAAAAGGAGAGATTGTTCTTTGAAGATAATGCTGAATATATGAAGCACTATTGAAGAATTATAAGAAAGGATTTAGATAAATGGTGGGTCGTCCGCGATTCGAACGCGGGACCAACGGATTAAAAGTCCGCTGCTCTACCAGCTGAGCTAACGACCCTGAGCAAGGTGTACGAAGAAATATTCGCTGAAAGTTTAAAAAAGGATTTTAAAGCATTCGAACCTGAGCAGGTTTGTAAAACCAGATTTTACAAAAAGATGGTGGGTCGTCCGCGATTCGAACGCGGGACCAACGGATTAAAAGTCCGCTGCTCTACCAGCTGAGCTAACGACCCATCAAGGGTATCAAAGAAGTGGTGGGTCGTCCGCGATTCGAACGCGGGACCAACGGATTAAAAGTCCGCTGCTCTACCAGCTGAGCTAACGACCCATATCATTTGATGGAGCGTATTGTAGCAAGATATGCATCTAGCGCAAGTAAAAAATCGCAAACTTGTTGATGTTTGATTATAAATACAACAAATTTGCGATTATCAAGTTAAAAAACAAACAATTTGAACTTAGAACCGATACTGGTAGGCTTGAATATTATCAAAGACTTCCTGTGTGATATCTGTATATGCACTGCTGTTTGGAAGTAAAACCAATAAGCGTTCGCTGGTTTTGGCTGGGTCAAAAGCCTGCTCTTTGAGTTTACTTTTTTGGTATTTAAATGTACCTGTCGTTTCGACCTGTTTTTGTATGCGTAAAAAGACGGGTACAGCATAAGCTGGAAGACATTTTTTAAATGTGGCAAACATTTGCGCTAAGTCTTGCGTATTGAGTTCAGCCCCGTCTGTTAGCGTAATTGCAGCCATCCCCGCACGACCGTTGGTGTTCGGTATTTCAACACCGTAGACGACTGCTTCTGTAATTTTGTCATATTCGCAAACCATGTTTTCTACTTCAGTTGTAGACACATTTTCACCTTTCCAGCGGAAAGTATCACCTAAGCGATCTACAAATTGAGCATGGCGGAAGCCAATATCACGGACCAAGTCACCAGTGTTGAAATAGGCATCTCCAGACTTGAAAACGCCTTTTAAAATTACCGATTTATTTTTTTCAGGGTCAGTATAGCCATCGAAAGGGGAGCGACGGGTAATTTTTCCAATCAGTAAGCCTACTTCCCCTTTTTTGACTTTGATGCAGTGGCCTTCATCATCATGTATCGGTGCATTTTTCTCTTTATCAAACTGAATAATGGCATAAGGAGTTGGTGAGAAACCGACAGTATTGTCAAAGTTAAAAACATTGCTAAAGCCGACATTACCTTCGCTTGAGGCATAAAGTTCTAAAATTTCTTCAATACCAAAGCGTTGCTTGAATTTATCCCAAATATTGGGGCGCATACCATTACCGATCATTTTAGTAACACGATGGCCTTTTTCTAGCTCAGATGGCGGTGCATCCATGAGGTAGCGACACAGCTCACCGACATAGCCAATTGCTGAAGCATCAAACTTTTGTACGTCTTTCCAAAATGCAGAGGTGGAATATTTACGACGCAAAGCCAAGGTTCCAGCCCCTGCAATTACACCGCACCAACACACCACAATGCCTGTCGCATGATACAGCGGCAAGGTGACATACATGACATCATCTGGGCCAAGGTTAAGCACGTGACCATAAGTACCATAAGCCAATGTCCAGCGACTATGTGTGAAAATAACCGCTTTAGGTAGGCCAGTTGTGCCCGAAGTATAAATATAAAATAAGCCGTCTTTACCTATGACACTGTTCGTGGTTGGTGTATTAAATTTGGCGAAGGTATCAATTTTTTCAGCAAGGTTACTAAAACCTTTTGGGGCATGAGCTGCTTCTTTTTGTGTTTCTTGGTCGGCAAACCAGTAGAAGCGATCGGTCGGAACATTTAAATCTTGGCGGATTTCATCAACCACCGCACGGCATTCCTCACCTACGATGACGGCAATTGGGTTCACCAGATTAATGCTATGGGCCAAAACTTTGCCGACTTGCGAGGTATTTACAAGAGCAGTGGTCACTCCAATTTTTGCTAGGGCAATTACGGTTGCCACTAGTTCAGGGCGGTTTTCAATCATCACAGTGATGACATCGCCTTTTTTTGCCCCAATAGATAAATAGTAGTGTCCAATCTGATTTGCCCATTCATTCAGCGCTTGGTAACTAAATTTTTGATCTTCAAAAACTAAAGCTAGACCTAATGGATTACGTTTCACTGCTTTTTCAAAAGCAATGCCCAGTCCTGTCGGGGTGTTCGGCGTACGTAAATATGCTTGCTTTAATCCACTGAGTAAGTTGGGGACTTTACTGATGAATTGGGGAAGTTTTGCTGCAACGTCGGTGATACCAATGAGGTCATGAGATGGGTGTTGGCTCATATGAATCCTAATTATTTTATGCAATCCAATGCGTTTGAGTAGTGCTCAGTTTATACACTTGTTCTTTTAATCTTTTCAGTCTAGTGCAATCAACCTAATCCGACAAAAATAACAAAAAAACCTAGCCACTGGCATGACTAGGTTTTTAAAATTTACAGCTCTAAGGCGAATTACGACTCAGTTGGACTGGCCTTTTTCGGTGGACGCCCACGTGGACGACGCGGACGAACTGGCTTGTCTTTATCAGACTTATCTGATTCGTCAGCTTCTGCTGAAGTTTCAGCTTTCTCTGCTGTATCTTCAGTTATTTTCGCAGCTTTTGGCGCTTTAGTTGGTGCTACAACTGGTGCTTCTTCAACTACTGGCGCTTTAGGTTCGGCCTCAGCTGTTTCAGCGACTGCTGTCACAACTGTGTTTTCAGATTGAGCCTCAGCTTCAACAGGGCTTTCCTGAGTCGTTTCAACTACGGGAGTTTCTTCGACTTGAGCTTCAGGTGCCTCCACTTGCGCAACTGCAACAGTTTCTTCAGGAGCGGTCACATCAGCAACAGGTGCAGTTTCACGTGCTTGTTTCACTTGATCCAAGGCTTGTTCAGCAGCAAGTTTTGCTAAACGACGACGCTCGCGAGGGTCATTTGCAACACGCTTTTCTGACTCAGGCTTTGGTGGTGTTAAGTCCAAGACTGCAACAGGTTCTGCTTCAGGTTGTGCTTTGGCAACTTCAACATCACGTGTGACAGGTTTTTTCTCAGCTTCTACAGCAGGCGTTGAAGCTGTTTTGCTTAACGTTGCAGCATACTCTTCAGTAAATTTCTGAAGGGCACGGTTGAAGGTTGGAATTAAGCCAAATTGCTCAATCAACACTGAACAGTCTTCACCATAGACATGACGAATCAAGCTGCTGATGGTGTACTGTCCTAACGTTGGTACCTGTGAAGGTGTGAGTTTCGGTGCTTCAGCTTGCTGTGCCTGGGCAGCGCGTTGTTGGCGACGGCGTTGACGTGGATCATTGCTGGCACGTTTTACGCTTTCACGTGGTTTCTGCTCTGCGTGGTGTTCAGCTGGAGCTTCTACAACCTCAGGTGCTTTTGCTGGTTCAACCGTCTCTGCTTTTAGATCAACCTCTGCTTTCACAACAGCAGTTTGCTGAGGCTTGGTTTCAGTTGTCGTTTGAGCTGGTGTTAACGCCACGATTTCACTTTGCGCTTGATCGACATTGACCACATGTGCTGTTGTGATCATCTCTTGACGAGGTGCTTCAATCAGCTCAACTTTGAGTTGAGGTTCTTGAGCGACCACTGGCGCTGTTTCAACCGCTTGCTCGTTCAGGACGCTTGGGTCGCGGTGGCGATTTGGACGCTCTGGACGTGGTTGGTTGCGACGGTCACGACGTGGCATTGTATTTTGTTGTTCATTTTGAACATCATTACCTTGCTGTTGTTCACCGTGTTGGCGACGTGATGAACGCTTGTTTTCACGCGGTTCTTGGCGTTGCTGTTCACTACGCTCAGGACGGTCACGGTCTTGGCGTTGTTGCTCGTTACGCTCAGAACGTTGTTCATAACGATCTTGACGTTGTTGCTCTTGACGTGGCACTTGCACAATTTCTTCATGAACTTGGTTTTCATGTTGTGCATTTTGCTCGCGTGGCTCTTTATGTTTAGAACGCTTTTTATTGTGGCGTGTACCGCGTTCCTCTTTCTCGACATGCTTCTCTTCACGGTGTTCAGATTTTGCATGTACAGGAGCAGAAGTCATGTACGCGTTATTGCTTGGTGTTGTTACTGTTGGGACGGCAACTTGACCAAATTGGCCGCGACTGACCGCACCACCATTGACCATTTGTTCAATGGCCGCAGCAGCATTGTTTGCAGAGCGTGATTGATCAACAGTTGCAGCTTGTTTTTGTACAAACAAGTTTTCTAACCAAGCACATGGGCTGCTTGATGCTACAGACGGTGCTGGAGCAGGTTGAGCTGTTTGTTGCGGGTTATTATTACGTTGCTTTTTATTGCCTTTTTCTTGTTGTGCAGGCACTGCTGGAGCGGCGTGTTGATGTGCGTGATCTGCACCATCCAAATGCCATTCTGATGACTCGTAGCCCAACTCTTTTTCGCTTGAACGCGTTGCTTCTGTACGTTCATAACTGGTTGGTGCAAAGCCTTCAGGGTTATACGAAATTTCGTAATGTGGTGTTTCTAAGTGTGGGTGTGGAAGCACGGTCACACGAACACCAGAGGTTTGCTCTAGGTAAACTAGAGTGTGACGCTTTTCATTCAATAAGAAGGCTGCAATTTCAACAGGCACTTCAACTTGAACTTCGCCATGACGTTCACGTAGTGCAATTTCTTCGACTTTACGCATGATCGAAAGTGAAAGTGAACGTAGATCACGAACCATACCTGTGCCATGACAGCGCGGGCAGACATAACCTGTTGCTTCTTCAAGCGAAGGGCGTAGACGTTGACGGCTCATTTCCATCAAGCCAAAACGAGACAATTGACCGAATTGGATACGGGCACGGTCGCTTTGTGTTGCTTCGCGAAGTTTCGCCTCAACCATACGTTGGTTGCGGTCTTTGGTCATGTCGATAAAGTCGATGACAACTAAACCACCAATGTCGCGTAAACGCAGTTGACGTGCAATTTCTTCTGCTGCTTCAAGATTGGTATTGAGCGCTGTATCTTCAACGTCACTACCACGGGTTGATTTTGCAGAGTTAATATCAATAGAAACCAAAGCTTCTGTTTGGTCAATCACGATTGAACCACCAGAAGGCAACTTCACTTCACGTTCATAAGCTGTTTGAATTTGGCTTTCGATACCAAAATGAGCAAATAACGGTTCATTCAAGGTATAGGTTTTTAACTTGTCGATTTGACGAGGCATCACTGCTTTCACGAAGTTATACGCTTCGTTATAGGCTTGTTCTGAGTCAATTAAGATTTCAGCAACATCATCACGTAAATAATCACGAATCGCACGTGTCACCACGCCCGCTTCCTGATGAACCAACATTGGTGATGGACCAGAACTTGCTGTGTTTTGGATTTGTGCCCAAAGATCGAGTAAGTGTTGTAGGTCAAGCTGTAGTTCTTCTTGAGAACGCCCAATCCCTGCGGTACGAACAATTACGCTCATACCACGTGGAACATTGAGTGAAGCCAACATTTCTTTCAGTTCGTCACGCACAGAACCTGAAATTTGACGACTAATACCACCACCTTTTGGATTGTTTGGCATGAGTACCAAATAGCGACCCGCTAAAGAGATGAAGGTAGAAAGGGCAGCCCCTTTGTTGCCACGTTCTTCTTTCTCAACTTGAACCAAAAGCTCTGTGCCTTCAGTAATCAATTCGCGAATGTTTGAAGTTTGGCGTGGGTCTGCTTGATAATATGAGTTTGCGATTTCGCGCATAGACAAGAAGCCTTGACGTCCTGCACCATATTCGACAAACACAGCTTCTAAAGAAGGTTCAACGCGAGTCACGTGACCTTTATAGATATTAGATTTTTTTTGTTCACGGGTACGATTCTCTAAGTCAAAATCGTAAAGACGCTGCCCAGTGACAAGTGCAACGCGAATTTCTTCGGCATGTGTTGCATTAATCAACATACGTTTCATGGGTGTAACACCTAATAGTGATACACAACAAATTATCGCTAAAACACGTAGCGAACATCAAACATCACGGACCAATTTTGCTCAGATCTCAAATAAACCGATTGTGGTCTGAGTTTTATTACCTGCCTTTTTGATCGGCTTCGGTTTTGATTCACATATTGATGATGGCAATACGGCTTCAATCTTTAAACGATTAAAGTCTCCTGCGCGTTTCACTGGCGGACAAGCGGTGCATTGGATGTAAGTAACTTTCACTGTCACATTTGCTCGAAGAGCAACCCTTCTTTTTGGATAGGGTGTCTTGATACGGAATTATCATCGTATCTTTACAACTGTACAGATCCATATGCATCAACGCTGTGGCCTGAATACGAGATCAGGGAGCGACTAATCTGATGTGTATCAGTTTACGTTTAAAAACCAACTTGAGGTTGGTCACATATTTTTTTGGGGCAAACTGATTTATGTGCAGATGCACAATTAAACCTAACAGTTTGCAGTTTTGCCGATATAATAAGCCTTCGGCGTCGGCATAATTCTTTTGGGACCGTTCCAAGCTGAGTTGAGTTTTTCTTAATTATCCAATTTAAAATTGAAATGATTAAGCTTTTAACTCACTTATGGTGGTATCCGTGCGCTGACTATATCAAACCTTGTACCATCTGCCTATGGGCTAAGCTAGTCTTTCTTGTGTAAAGCATAGCCTAAGTGGTCATTTTTTATCCAAATTCCGTATTTTTTAGGTCGCAGTAACTGTATGAATTCTACCCAACAATGGCAAAACGTGACGTGGTTTGAAGTGGACGAGCATCAAGCAGGGCAACGGATTGATAATTTTTTATTTAGCCGTTTAAAAGGTGTGCCTAAAAGTCGTATTTATCGTCTGATTCGTGAAGGTCAGGTTCGGGTCAATAAAAAGCGTATAAAAGCAGAAACTAAACTGTCGATTGGGGACCAAATTCGTGTGGCCCCGATTCGCTATGAACAAAAAGATGAAAATGCGGCGCCTGTTTCTGACAAAGTCGCACAGAGTTTGCTGAGCCGTGTGGTGTATGAAGATGAAGGCTTGATGGTCGTCAATAAGCCATCCGGAATTGCTGTACATGGCGGCAGTGGTGTGGCCTATGGTCTGATTGAAGGCTTACGTGCGGCAACAGGTAAAAAATATTTAGAACTGATTCATCGTATTGACCGTGATACCTCAGGTTTGGTGATGATTTCTAAAAAGCGTAGTGTATTAAAAAGCTTACAGGACATGCTACGTGAACACAAAATTAAGAAAACTTACGCCGCTGTCGTCAAAGGTGTGGTGAGTTTAGACAAGCAGTTAATTGATGCGCCTTTGCACCGCTATGAGTTGTCTAATGGCGAGCGTCGTGTACGTGTATCGAGTGAAGGTAAAGAGTCTAAGACGCAGTGGAATGTGGCTGAGCGCTTTATGCATGCAACCTTAGTCTATGCCTCGCCACTTTCAGGGCGTACCCATCAAATTCGTGTGCATGGTTTAAGTATCGGTCATCCATTGGTTGGGGATGATAAATATGGTCATGAAACAGAATACAAGGGACCGAAACCACGTCGTTTATGTTTACATGCGATGCGTTTAGACATCCCTGGTTATGAGACGATTGAAGCGCCGTTGCCTGAAGATATGCAGAGTATTGTGGCGCAGTTAAGAGCACAGAAGAAGGATTAAGCCTTTTCCACTTCATTGTAGGAGCATTGGTAAAGACATGGCTTTTGTTGGTTGTGATTAATTTAAAATGATGTTGTATTGGTCATCTTTAATTTTCAAAGATGAAAAGTAGCAACAGTCTTTTGTTGAGCTGATAGAACATCCTGAACACGCTTTAAATACTGTGGTAAAGCGAAGTGCAAATCAGCTCAACGGCGACACTTCTGTTGCCATCGTTAGCAAATGCATTGTGTAAATTGTTTTCATAAAAGTAAATATTGGAACCCCAGCATGAATAAACCTGTAGAACTGATTATCTTTGATTGGGATGGCACATTATTTGATTCAGTGGGGCAGATTGTGGCGAGTTTACAATTTGCAGCACAGCAATTTTCACAACCGCTCACCCGTGAAGATGCCAAAAGCATTATCGGTTTAGGCTTGCCAGAGGTTGCACAGCGTTTATTCCCTCAAGTGCCTGAGTTACATACTGAAATTTTGCAATGCTATGCAGAACATTATGTAGCGAACTCAAAAACTGATGTCTGGTTTGATGGTGTTGCAGACATGCTGAATGGCTTACGTGAAGCGGGGTTATTGTTGGCGGTGGCAACGGGTAAAAGCCGTAAAGGCTTAGACCGAGTGTTGGCACAGACTCAGAGTCAATCGTTATTTGTGGCAACCCGTGCTGCCAGTGAAACCAAGTCCAAACCACATCCTTTGATGTTAGAAGAAATCTTAACTGAAACGGGTGTGTCCGCTGAACGCGCGATTATGGTCGGTGATACCAGTTATGACTTGGAGATGGCACGTAATATTGCTATGCCGAGAATTGGGGTGAGCTATGGTGTGCATACACCTGAAACCTTAAGACAATATCAGCCTTTGACGATTGTAGATGATGTAGCCAGTTTGGATCATTTTTTAAGACAGCAGTTGAAGGCTTTCGATGTGGCGTAAGCAAAGTTGACCATTTTTCAAGGCGTATAAGGATATATGCCTAAACTTAATTTTGAAGAACAAGAAATACGCTATGAGTCGTTCTATTCGATTACTTCATTTGTTACAGCATCTGCGGGAACAGCGTTATCCTGTTACAGCCCAATGTTTGGCTGAGCACTTGCAAATCAGTGTGCGAAGTGTGTATCGGGATATCGAAAGTTTACGTGATCAAGGGGTCAATATTGAGGGAAGTGCAGGTTTAGGATTTCAATTGAAAGAAAACTTTCTCCTGTCGCCAATGAGTTTAGATGAGTCAGAAATTGAAGCGATGTATCTGGCATTACAATGGGCTAAATCCATCCCTGATCATGCATTACAGCAGGCTTCACATTCAGTATTAAGTAAATTAAAAGCAGTATTGCCACAAAGAAAACAAGAATTTTTAAATGATACTTATCTAAAATCAATTCATTCATGGATTGAGGTTGATCAAACCATTGTGGAACAAGTTCGTGTTGCAATTCGCTTACAGACTAAAATTCAGATTGATTATGTTGATGAGCATAAACAGATTTCGCATAGGCAATTATGGCCTTTTGCATTGGGGTATTTTAACGACAAAATGTTGTTGGCTGCATGGTGTGAATTGCGAGAAGACTTTAGAAACTTTCGTTTAGATCGGATTCAAACACTCATATTCACAGAGCAAATTTATCCCCAATTTAAACGCCATTTATTTGAACAATGGTGTCAAAAAGAATTTTCAAATTCAGGACAATCGGCAAACACTGCTGACAAAAACTGACACAACTCAGTTCTATTCTAAAAAAACAATAAACACAGAGGATAGAACAATGGCTTTAACTTTATATACCAATACGCAATCTCGTGGCGTTGTGGTGGACTGGCTTATTCTTGATTTGGGGATTGAGCTCGAGCGTATAGAAGTTGCCTATGGCGCAGAAATGAAATCAGCCGAATTTTTAAAACTCAACCCTTTTGGTAAAGTGCCTGTTTTGGTAGATGGTGATGTGGTGATTTACGAGTTGGATGCCATTTGTGCATATCTAGCAGATCAATTTTCTGAAAAAGGTTTGGCTCCCGCACTGGATGATCCGAAAAGAGGTTTATATTATCGTTGGTTGTTTTTTGGTGCAGGCCCGTTTGCAGCAGCCTCCGACAATCAACATTTAAAAGTACTAGTTTCGCCAGAACAGAAGATGTTTATGGGGTATGGCGATTATCAGGATACGTATCAAGCGTTGATTCAAGGCTTGGAGCAAGCCAGCCCGTATCTATGCGGTTCGCAGTTTACGGCAGCCGATATCAGTTTAGGAGCAATGATCATGTGGCAATTAAAAATGAATTTATTAAAGCCACATCCAGCAATTGAGCGCTATGTATTGGCTATTCAACAACGTGAAAGTTTCAAGAACAATCCTGCTTTATTTGCAGCATAAAATCATTTAACTAGAAAAACCTCTTTGATAAGAGGTTTTTCTAATTATAGATTTCTTCAAATAGGTTTCTCACGTATCGTTTTTTAGTCGTAGATGAAAAAATTTGATTGAAATATACATAGTGAAATTATGGGTGATTTTGTCGTTTTCCGTTTTGATTTTTCTATGCTGTTTATTTTGATGGCTAAAATAGAAAAGATTTATAGGTTCTAACTATTGTAAAAAATAAAATAAGTATTGGCGTAAAACCCGCAATTTTCCGATGCTTGAGTGGTCTAAAACATACTCGTTTTGAGTGGTCTTAGGGATAAGCCATCAGGTTCTTCTTCAAGTATATGCTCGCTTCATTTTGAACATCTCTGTCTTTCCCTTGCTCGATAAAACAGTATTTTGTCTCTATTTTGCAGTTTAAGGAAAGCTAGATGTCGAATTCTGCTGTTGTTGAATCTGTTGCGCAGGCTTTACGCAATGCCGAATTATCAAAAACTGCGATTGCACCTATACGTCCGCAATTAGGTGCGGAACAGGCAGATGTCGATATTGCGTATGCGGTTCAGGAAGTGAATACCCAACGTGCCTTACAAGAAGGGCGTCGCTTGGTAGGACGTAAAATTGGTTTGACCTCTAAAGTCGTGCAGGCGCAACTAGGGGTTGATCAGCCCGATTTCGGCATGCTGTTTGCCGATATGGCTTATGGCGATGGTGAAGCCATTCCTGCAGGTTTATTGATTCAGCCTAAAGTAGAAGCAGAAATCGCGTTAGTGATTAACAAAGACTTAACTCAAGAAAAACATAGCTATGCAGACATTATTAGTGCCACAGCCTATGCCTTGCCTGCAATTGAAGTGGTGGATAGTCGCATTGAGAACTGGAAAATTTCATTGATTGATACCGTGGCAGACAATGCGTCTTCTGCGGCATTTGTTTTGGGTTCACGCCCCGTGAAATTGGATCAGCTTGACTTAGTCAACTGCAAAATGACCATGACCCGTGGCGATGAGGTAGTTTCGCAAGGCATTGGTAAAGCCTGTTTAGCCAATCCTTTAAATGCTGCGGTTTGGCTTGCCGATGAGATGGTACGTCGTGGTCGTCCATTGCTGGCTGGTGACATTATTTTAACGGGTGCTTTGGGGCCAATGGTGATTGCCCAAGCAGGGGATGAATTTAAAGTTGAAATTGAAGGCTTTGGTTCAGTAGTCGCTGCGTTTGCTGCGGAATAAATTGGATTTTTGAGAGAGTAGATGCATGAAAAAGATTAAATGTGCATTAATCGGTCCGGGAAATATCGGAACAGATTTATTGTATAAGTTGCAGCGTAGCGAATTCCTTGAGCCAGTATGGATGGTCGGGATTGACCCAAGTTCAGAAGGTTTAACCCGCGCAGCGAATATGGGTCTAAAAACCACAGCAGAAGGTGTAGACGGATTACTGCCACATGTAGTTGCGGATGAAATTCAAATTGCCTTTGATGCGACCTCGGCTTATGTGCATGCGGAAAATAGCCGTAAGTTGAACGAATTAGGTGTGCAGATGATTGACCTGACACCTGCTGCGATTGGTCCGTTTTGTGTGCCACCTGTCAACCTTCAAGAACTCTTGGATGCAGGTGAGTTGCCGAATGTGAACATGGTGACCTGTGGTGGACAAGCGACCATTCCTATGGTGGCTGCCATTTCTCGCGTACAAGCGGTGAGTTATGGGGAAATTATTGCGACCGTTTCGACCAAGTCGGTTGGCCCGGGTACACGTAAAAACATTGATGAATTTACCCGTACCACGGCTGGCGCGATTGAGAAAGTCGGCAGTGCAAAACAAGGTAAAGCCATCATCATTATCAACCCAGCCGAGCCACCACTCATGATGCGCGATACGGTGCATTGTTTAGTTGAAGGTGAACCTGATCAAGTGGCCATTACGGCATCTGTTCAGGCCATGATTACTGAAGTTCAGAAATATGTACCCGGTTATAAACTGGTGAATGGTCCAGTATTTGATGGCAACCGCGTTTCGATATTCCTTGAAGTAGAAGGCTTGGGTGATTTCTTGCCAAAGTACGCAGGGAATTTGGACATTATGACTGCGGCAGCTGCGCGCACTGCGGAAATGTTTGCGGAACGTTTATTGGCTATGGCTGAAGTATAAGGAGCAACCCATGTCTAAGATTATTGTGCATGATATGACTTTGCGTGATGGTATGCATCCACAGCGCCATCAAACCACTGTTGAGCAAATGATTGCAATTTCCACTGCATTGGATGATGCAGGTGTACCGCTGATTGAAGTGACGCATGGCGATGGCTTAGGCGGTTCATCAGTGAACTACGGTTTCGCTGCGGCAACGGATGAAGAATACTTATCTGCTGTTGTTCCGCGTATGAAAAATGCCAAAGTGTCAGCCTTGCTGTTACCCGGCATTGGTACAGTCGATCATTTAAAAATGGCGCATGAAATTGGTGTTTCTACCATTCGTGTAGCAACCCACTGTACCGAAGCCGATTGTTCAGAGCAGCATATTACTGCGGCACGTCAGCTGGGTATGGATACTGTGGGTTTCTTGATGTTGGCACACATGGCATCGCCTGCTCAACTGCTTGAAGAAGCGAAAAAGATGGTGTCTTATGGCGCGAACTGTATTTATGTGACTGATTCAGCAGGTTATATGCTGCCACAAGATGTCACAGACCGTGTCGGTTTACTGCGTCAAGAATTGGACAGCAGTATTGAACTGGGTTTCCATGGGCATCATAACTTGGGTATGGGGGTGGCAAATACGGTTGCTGCGGTTGATGCAGGTGCAATTCGTGTCGACTTGGCGTCTGCGGGTTTAGGTGCTGGCGCGGGCAATACACCATTGGAATTGTTTATTGCGGTCGCTAACCGTATGGGCTTAGAAACAGGCGTGGATCTGTTTAAAGTACAGGATGTGGCAGAGGATTTGGTGATTCCAATGATGTTGAACCCAATTCGAGCGGACCGTGATGCGGCGACTTTGGGTTATGCAGGGGTGTATTCATCGTTCTTACTCTTTGCAAAGCGTGCAGAAGCCAAATATGGTGTGTCAGCGCGTGAGATTTTATTGGAATTAGGCCGTCGTGGTACGGTCGGTGGTCAGGAAGACATGATTGAAGATTTGGCTTTGACCATGTCGAAAGCGAAGGCTGCTTTGGTTTAATCTGATCTTGAATGAGTAAAAACATCTAAATAGGAATGCCCGTCAATTAAGAAATTGACGGGCATTTTCTTTTTAAAACTTGCGATATTATTGGATACGTGGAAGCGTCATCCGCAACCTATCTGGCCTTTGAAGTAGACTGTTTTTGCAACAAAATTATTTAAATGTAGAAAGTGAACAGGTTTTGCGGATGACAAATGTTTTTGGTTCTTTTGGCGAAACAAAAGAACAAAACGAGCTCCAAAAATTCGATTTAAAAACGGTAAGACTCCGCTGTGAATAGCCCAAAAGATTAAGGAGTTTACGATGAAACTCCTTAACTGATTAGTATTAGTCCTTCGGAGCGCTTTTTTGTTTCTTAGATTAGCATTTGAAGTGCAACACCATGTTGTTGCCATAATACCTGACTCGGACTTTTAAAGCTGAGTCTTTTTCTTGGGCGATGATTCAAACGTTGAGTGATTTCTGAGATATATTCATCCGT